>CANTGP010000361.1 GCA_947653315.1 uncultured Lachnospiraceae bacterium | reverse complement strand
GGGCGGCAGGGACAAACCGGGGCAGGGCATCCCGTTCCTGGCTTTTGCGTCCGGCGTCCGTCATCCGGCATCCGGCATCCGGCATCCGACATCCGGCGTCCGCCTTACCTCACAAAATCCAAAACATATATTGTAAACCGGATTTTTTTATGTTATTCTTTTCCTACCATATCATGTCAAGTTTTTTTCACGGTTTATAAAAATTTTTAATCAAAACATCAAAATGAACACATAAGGAAAAGGAGACAACAAATGGAGCAGCAAGAGTTCCTTCACCGGCTTTCCAGCTACGAAAACATGTCGGAAATGCTAAAAGCATGCAGTTATGAGGAAATATTAAATGCCGCGGCGGACTTAATCCGCATTGCCCCGGACGAATTGGAGCGTTACCCCATGGGGGGATATTCCAAGGGCAGGACAAGCGGCGCCTACCGGTTCACCCTGCAGGATATGCAAAGAAACATCCTCTCCTACGACTGGCTGTTTTCCCGTTTGGCGGATGACACATCCCGCATCGTTTTTTCCAATTTGGTCGGATACCGGATTGTTCCGGCGCGTTCTTTCCTGGAAGCCGCCTATGACGGCGAACACCCCCAGTATTTTGACAAAAATATTGTCTCCTGTGACGAAAACGAAGTCTTTGTGGACTGCGGCGGTTTTACCGGGGATACCACGGAAGAATTTATCCGCCAGTTTCCGGACTATAAACATATTTATGTCTACGAACCGTCCCCGGATAATATGCGGACCTGCCGTAACAACCTATCCCAATACGAAAACATCACGGTACAGCCCTGCGGTGTCGGGGAACGCAAGGATTTCCTCTCCCTGGAAGGAAGCGGGTCTTCGAGTTCTTTCATGCTCGGACAGCATGGGGAACAGGGCATCGAAATCGTTTCCCTGGATGAAAACATAAAGGAAAAAGTGACCTTTATTAAAATGGATGTGGAAGGCGCGGAAATCCCCGCCCTCTTAGGGGCAAAAAAACATATCCGGGATGATTTTCCGAAACTCGCCGTCTGCACTTACCATATCGTCAGCGACATGTGGGAAATCCCAAGGCTGATTGATACCATCCGCCCCGGTTACCGATTCCATATCCGCCATTACCACATTCCCGAAAACTGGGAAACCGTCATCTATGCCATCCCGCCAAAACAGGAGGAAAAACCGGTTCCGGCACGCAAAAAACACAAGCGGGTGGTCGCCATATCCGCCGAAGAAGGCTGGATGAACGTACAGCTCATTAAGGAATGCGGTTCCATCCCTTACCTTATGCACAAAAATCATGGCTGTCTTGCCGGCATGGCAGGCGGACGGCGGGAAAAAGAATATCCCAATGCGGAATATATCAAAGGCGTGGACATGGTATTCTTACCGGACGGCGGTATGCGGGCAAAGATGGATTTCCTTCGGAAAGAAGCCTCGGACATCGATGCCCTGCTGCTGCGCGGACCTTATTCCTCCTACCATCCTTTGGCGGAAATCTATAAACAGCTAAATCCGTCCGGGAAAATCTATCTGGCGCTGGATGCCAACTCCAACTGGATGGACCGGATCCAATGGGAGGCCCCCACGTTTTCCCGTTTTATGGAGCAGTGCGATGTCATAGGGACTTCCGGACGCACCATGCAAAAATACCTGAACGAAAAATGGCCGTGGAACATTGAATACATTCCCAACGGTTTTTATGATTTCACCGGGCAAATGCCGCCCTATTCTTTCGGACAGAAAGAAAACATCATCCTGACCGTCGGCAGGCTTGGGACGCCGCAAAAGGCCACCCACCTGTTAATGGAAGCATTTGCACGGATTGCGGGGGACATCCCGGACTGGAACCTGCATTTGGCAGGCAGCCGCACACCGGAATTTGAAGATTACCTGGACGGATTTTGGGAACGTTTTCCGGCGTTAAAAGAGCGCATCCGCTTTTTGGGCAACCTGACCGATAAACATGCGCTTTACCAGGAATATGCAAAGGCAAAAATATTTGCGCTGCCTTCCGTTTGGGAAGGATTTCCAAACGTCATTCCCGAAGCGCTGTATGCCGGAGATGCCATAGCCATCACGAAAATAGACGAATACGCCGATGCCACGGACTGTGGACGCTGCGGCATGGCGGCAGACATCGGCGACACCGAAGGATTCGCCGGTATCCTTCTCCGGTTATGCAAACGGGAAGATTTGGAACAACTGTGCAACCGTGCTTATGCATACGCAAAAGAAACCTACGATATGGAGAAAATAACCGCACGGCTTTATTACATGCTTTTTGGAAAGGAACAATAATATGGGAAGTTTTATTCTTGCAGACAACCGATTTGTTTTCGAACAGCAGGACCGGACACAACTCCTGCTGGACATGAATGATTTTCTTTCAAATAAGAGCCGGATTTCCTTCCACCGTTATCCCGGTCAGGATCATCCCATTTTGTCCGACCTGTTGCTCCGGCTTTTGGAGAAGGCAAAATCCAATTCGGAAGAAATGACGCTTCCCGTTATTATGACGGATACCCTGCTCGCCGCACGGCTCATCCGTTCTTCCCGGCCGGTCCGCGTCCTGGAATACGGCTGCCAGGATGGTCTGTTCAGCAGCCACATGGCGGAACTGCTCGGCTCCTTCCATGGGGAATCTTCCTTGGTCTGCGCTTCCAACACCTTGGATTTTTCGTCCATGGACTGGATGGAACGGATGGCGGACGTTACACCGCTCCCGAAACTCAGTTACTTTGCCGGTGATTACGGCAGCTTACAGTTACCCGGGCATGACTTCGATATCGTTTTCCTGAACGGCGCCGTACCGTATACGGACCCTCACGAAATCCTGACGGATGCCTTGGGATTATTAAAAGAGGACGGTACCCTCCTTTGCTATACGGACAACGCGCCGCTTTTGGAAAGCACCTTCAAACTGTTTTTTGAAAAAAGGGAAGAATATGAGCTCTCGCCCTTCCGGAAAATACTTCTTGCCAAAGCGGAAGACCGGATTTGGGAAACCGGACAGGCGCCCGACTTTGCCGGACCGGCAAGACAGCATTTAGGGCAGGCCAAAACCATCTTAAAAAACAGCTTAAAAAAAGACAAAACAGATGGATTAACGGAAAACCTGCCCAACCAAGATGAAATCGACGGACTGATAAAACTCCTTTCCGAAGACTGCCGACTTGCCGCGGCGGCAGGGAACACCGCGTTAAAACAGGAACTTTTGGGGCAGAAGGAACGATTGGTATCTTACTTGGTGCAAAAGGGGCTTGTTTGAAGAAACAGCCCCTTTTTATGCACAGCCCCGTGCAGAGGAAGATGCCGCCAAGGCGGCGCGCGGCGAGTAGGGGGAAAAACCTTCCCCTACTTGATTGTCTGTCATTTTCCTATTCCACAATCTGATACTCCATATACTCATAATGGAGCTTCGTTCCTTCCATGATGCTATCCGGCAGCAGCGCCCTCGCTACCAGCTTAAGTTCACCGCTTTCCACATCCGTCCTGCGCAGGTTCGCATAATCCCCGTCAATGCTTACCACAACATAATCAAACACATTCATACTTTTCTGCCTATAATACTTTTAAACCCTCCCACCGAACGTGAATTTGTCACCA
>CANTGP010000360.1 GCA_947653315.1 uncultured Lachnospiraceae bacterium | reverse complement strand
TCGCGGCAGTCGTCAAATAGACGTGCAAGCACGTCTACTTGACTCGTTGCTCGCGGAAAAAGTGCACGGAAAACCGGGACATGCCATCCCGCTGCCGCCGCCCCGACAAATAATCACTTCCGTGCGTCCGTCCCCAACACACCATTTCAGGCTGCCCGCGCGCCCACAGGACTTCCACGGTTTTGAACCGGCGGGACTTGCCAAACCCTCCGGTTTCCCTTACAATAAAACCAAGGATACCCGCTGCATACCAACGGACATCCAATACCACACGGCATTCAGGAGGTGTGTTTTCCATGTATCATTCCAAAAAAATCGGCGTATTTATCTCCCATATCTTCGGAACTTACCAGCGGGGCGTCTGCCAGGGAATTATTGACAAAGCGTTGGAATACGGTTATACCGCCGAAATTTTTACGTCGCTGGACGGGGAAAATCTCGGCGCTTATGAAATCGGGGAAGAAAGCATCCTGCGGATTCCCAATTATGAAAGTTTTGACGGTTTTATTTTTGCTTCCGATACTTACATATCCGCCGGGTTAAAACGGAAAATCCTGGAACGGTTAAAGACGCTTTCCTGTCCCGTCGTGGAAATCGCCGTAACGGACAGCCATTTCCCGTCGGTTTCCCTGGAAAACAGCTCCATGGCAGGGGATTTGACGGCGCACTTCCTCACCGTACACCATGTCTCCCGCGTCTGCTACCTGGGTTGTTCGGAGGAAGCGTCTTTTTCGGCTTTGCGGGAAACCTATTACCGCAAAACACTGGAAAAATACGGGAAAACGCCAGGGGAATACGATATCTGCCACTGCGGCTACGACCCCTGCGCCGTAAAAGAGGCGCTCGCCTTTTTCTGTCAGGCAGGTACGCCGGAAGCGGTAGTCTGCTATAATGACCGCCTTGCGCTGCTGTTTACGGAAGCCGCGCTTGCCGCAGGATACCATATTCCCCGGGACATCGCCCTGACCGGCTGTGACGACACGCCGGAAGGACACAGCATTTCCCCCATGCTCACAACGGTTTCCTTTCCGGTCTATGAGTTGGGCGCCGCTGCCGTCGGGAATCTGCTTGCCGCCATCCACGGCGACAGACTGCCCGCCGTGACCATCCTTCCTGCCAAACCGCTTTTCCGTAATTCCTGCGGCTGTACCCTTTCCGAAAACGCCAACTCCGTCTTTTTCCTGCAGGAGCAGACGGCACGGATTGCCGTGTTGGAGAGTTCCATCCTCGGTTCCATGAGCATGTCCTCCGCCCTGCAGCATGTCTCCGACCTTGACGACGGCATGGACCTGTTGGAACGGTTTGTACAAAAAATCGAACGATGCAGGGAATTCTACCTCTGCCTCTATGCCGATTGGGACTCCGTTCCCAGCCATATTCTTGCCCTCACGGACAACGAAGAAACACCGGCGGACCGGAATACCGTTTTATTAAAATTTGGGCAAAAAAACGGGAAACGGCTGCCCGAATGCAGCTTCCGGAAGAAAAACCTGCTGCCGGACTATATTTATAACGGCTCCGACTGCGCTTATATTTATCTTCCGTTATTTTTTGAGGAACGGGAATTCGGCTACCTTGTCCTTGCTTACGAAGACAACCGGATTGATTTCCATTTCCGGCTCGTACAATGGCAGGGCAACATTAACCGGATGCTGCAGGACATTTGCGAAGCCAAAAGCACGGCTATGCTGGTAGAGCGTTTGGAAAACATTTACATGAAAGATGCCCTGACCGGACTTTACAACAAACACGGCTATAACCGGTTGGAAGGAAAGATTTTGGATTACGCCGTTTCCGGCAGTCTTCCGCTTACCGCATTTTTTATCGATATGGACGGCCTGAGAAAAATCAATGACGCCTACGGGCGTGACGAAGGGGATTTTGCGGTTCAGGTATTGGGACATGCACTGGAAAGCACTTTAGGGGAAGGGGATTTGTGCGCCCGCCTTTCAGGGGACGAATTCTGCCTGCTCACCGCAGGGCTTTCCGAAAAAGATGCGAAACTGCGTGTGGAGGCCATAGAATCCTATCTTGCACATTATCAGAAACTAAGCAGCAAAGAATACCGCATTTCCTGCTGCTGCGGATTTTCACGGGCAGTCCCGGCTCCCGGATTTACCAAAGAACAACTCCGGGAACTGTCTGCCCGGGCCGAGAAGAACATGAGGGAAGAAAAAGCGCGGCGTTATTCGCGCACTTGAAATACCGCAGTGGCAATGGAATCCGGCTCTATCCTGATTCCGGCCATTTCCTCCCCCACACGGATATTCGCCGGAACAGCATGGTCTGTCCTGTTCAGGAAGACAACCGCCACGGTTTGGTCCGTATTCAGGAACGCAGTGATTTCCAGTTCGTCCGAATAATTGGACACCCCGATCCGGACTGCGCCCGGTCTGATAAAATGGGAAAAGTGCCACAAATATGCCGCCGTATTTCTCTTTACCAATTCTTTCGTTTTGGTATCATAGAGAAAAGGGGCATCGCAGAAATTCCCCACATGGTTCGGTCCTCCCTTTTCATCCAATACCACGTTCCAATCATAAAACGCATTCATACCGCTATTCATGTTTCCGATCATATCATGCGCATATTTCTGCGCGTTTTTCAAATCATCCTCTGCGGCAAACTTACTGTATTCAATACATGCTTCCGAAAGAATCAGTTTTTTATCCGGAAACCGTTCATGAATCATCCGGAGCGCTTCAAAATGGTCTCCGCTGTACCAGTGGAAAGCAATCCCCGCCACCATGGCGTCCGTCGTTTCATCTATGATGGCACAGGCACGCTCAAAGGCGCGCTCTTTGTTATGGTCCCACAAAAATACCTCAATATCCGTCAATCCGTTTTCCTGTAAGGACGGCCACATATAATCCCGCAGAAATTCCTTCTCCTCCTGCGGGGAAAAGATGCAGGAATCCCATGTTTGGACCGCCTTCGGCTCATTCTGCAGACTAATGCGCTTTACATGATAACCGCGTTTTCCGTATTCTTTGATATACCGGCAGATATAATCCGCCCATACTTTTTTATATTCCGGCTTCAGTTTTCCTCCATGGTTCCTGTCCCCGTTCGTTTTCATATATGCCGGAGGACTCCATGGCGTCAGCATAATTTCCAGCCTGCCCCCATACGCTTCCTGTGCATCCTCCAGCAGCGGAAAAATACTCTTTTCCACCCTTTCCAACTGAAAATCCGAAAACTCCCTGTCCCCTTCCCTGCCCGCAGCCTCATAATGGCCAAGGGAAAAGTCGCAACTGTCAATGGGAATACGCGCCATGCGGTAATTCATCCGGTCAAAATACTGATGAATCATCTCTTTTTTCTGCTCCCCGTTCATTTGACCGTATACATAACCTGCAGATTCCGTAAACGCTCCCCCAAAGCCTTCAAAAACCTGATACTGTACGGAAGGATATATATTCACCAGACAATTTTCCTCTCCACCGTCCGGTCCAAACTCCACATCCGCTTCCAGACAAACCTCTTTCTTATCTTTATAAACCGTATTGAGCCATTTCATTTTTTGTCCTCCTTCCACATTTCTCCTGATTTTTCTTATATTTCTATCATATCATAGCGATACTTCTATTGAAAGTCTT
>CANTGP010000359.1 GCA_947653315.1 uncultured Lachnospiraceae bacterium | reverse complement strand
GCTCGCCGCGCGCCCCGTGCGCCGCCTTGGCGGCATATTCCTCTGCACGGGGCTGTGCATAAAAAAAGGAATGTAAAGGTATGTTTACCTTCCATTCCGTTTCAATCATTCTGTCCAATGATCCCATTGTGGGAAACATCAAAAAACGCTGCCCACGCTCTCCCTCTCCATAAGCGCAACGCCCACAAGTTCCGACCTCCCCGTCCCGCCTTCCATCAGTTCCTCCAAAAGCCTTACCGCCATTCCCGCCCGTTCCTCCAAATCCTGCTTTACCGTGGTTAATGCCGGACGCACCACCGCACCTGCCGGAATACCGTCAAACCCCATCACCGACACATCCTCCGGTATCTTCACACCCTGGTCCTGCAAAACCCCCATAAACTCAATGGCGTACAAATCCGAAGCGCAAAACACCGCCGTATATCCCTTCCGCCCCATAAAATCCGCCCTGCAAATCCTCTCCATATCCTTAAGCCGCTGTTCCCGGTAACAACTGACCAGCCGGTAATCCCCGTCCCCGCATACAACACCCCTTTCCCGGAAAAACCTGCGCATTCCCTCATACCTGTCCCAATCGCATTCTTCCCTGTTGTCCGCAAGGTACATCACCCTCCGGTGTCCCTTTTCCCACAAATACCTTCCCGCCACTTCCCCGCCTGCCAGATTATCCAGTCCCGCATCGGAAACATGCCGCATCTGTTTTTTGTAAGAATCCATCACGACAAAAGGAATATGCATCCTGCTCCGCAGCGTTTCATAATCCTGCTGGCAGTAACCGATCAATACCAGTCCCGCCATGTTCCACATGGAAGCATACTGGACGACCCGCCCTATATCCCTTTCCTCCTGAATCATCATAAAATAATTTCTCTTTTTCAGTTCCTTGGAAAGACCGTTTAACACCCCGCTGACAAAAGGGTCTTCCAGCATCTTTCCCTCATACCGCTTATCGTCCGACAGCACAACACATACAATCCGCGACGTATTCTGCGCCAGCAGTACCGCCGCCATATTGGGAATATAACCGCTTTCTTCCAATTCCTGCTGAACCCTGCTTACGGTAGCCGCGGATATTTTTTTCGTCTTGCCGTGGATGACATTGGATACCGTCGCCGTGCTTAACCCCAAATGCTCCGCAATATCCTTAATCGTGACCCGCCTGTCTTCTTCCATAGCCTGTCATTTCCTTTTATCCGGTCTTTTTATCCGGTCTTTTTCCGGTCTTTTGCCCGGTCCGCTTTCCTTTCCTTATTCCTTATGCTTCCTGTCCGGTTCCGCCGTAAAATGCAAAATTATTCTTCCCGCTTTTCTTTACCTGGTACATGGCGTCATCCGCACAGACAATCAACTGCTCAATATCCGCCGCATCCGAAGGATAGGAAGCAATGCCGATACTCCCGCAGACCTTCCGGTCCTCTCCCGCCAGATAAAACGGCTTGGTAAAAAGCTGGCGGCACTGGTATGCCGTTTTCTCCACAATCTTCTTTTGGTTGCTTTTCAGTATCATAATGAACTCATCCCCCGCAAAACGGTAAGAGGTCAGTAATTGCGACTGCATCCCCATCAGCCTTTCCGCCAACTGCTTTAACGCCTCATCCCCTGCCGTATGCCCGTATGTATCATTAATATGCTTAAAATCGTCGATATCCAGCATGAAAATCGTACACGGCGTCTTTTTGCCGACTGCCGCCTCCAAGTCCTTCATGAACTTGCTCCGGTTCGGCAGCCCCGTAAGGAAATCATGCAAAGAAGCGGACTCCATAATCCCCCTCGCCTGTTCCAGCTCTGCCAGCAGCTTCCTGCGTCTGATGTTATCAAACATGGCCCATGCCATAATCACCAGCATTGCCCCCACCAAAATGCTTCCCGGAATCAGCACTTCCCTGTTTCTTTCCCAAAAGCCCGGCTGATGGTTCACGATTACCGTTCCTTCCGGCAGCAGGGACATATCCAGGCCGAATTTCTCCATAACCTGTTCGTCCACACAGTATACGTTCGGACTGTCCACCACGGCAATATTGCTGCTGTCCGCCCCCTGCATGATTTTCATGGCAATATCCGCCACGATTTCACCGGATTTATACATGGAAACCATATTGCCGCCCAAAAGACCTTCCCCCACGCTTGCCTCCACCATCCGCATGGCCGGAACCCGCGCGTTGCCCACAATCAATTGGATGGCTTCCCGGTCACTGTACTGTTTCCCGTTGGCATCTTCGGTCATGATAATGTAAATCAGGATACTGTCCTCCCCCACCCGGCTGATTTGCTGCCGCAGTTCGTTGCAGGACAGCTCGGAAGCATTGATTTCCGAAAATTCCATGTCAGGATATTTTTCCGCACAGGCATAAAACGACCCGCGGTCCGCCTGCCCCGTGATACTGTTATCCAGTATCGCCACGACTTTCCTTGCGCCGGGAAACAGTTTCCTTCCGAAATCAATGTTTTTCTCCAGGGACAACTGCTCCACCACGCCGGTAATCAGCGGATCCTTTGCCAGCTCCAACGCCAGTTCCTCGTTATTGACCCCTTCAAATACCAACGGAATCCCCCGGAATAGTTCCTCCCTGTATTTTACCGCAAATAAAAGCGCGGCATCATCTCCCAAAATGACCACGTCATAAGGCTCCACTTTGGACATACGGTACGCCAGCCCTTCGTAAAACTGCCGCTCCGAAACCTCGTCGCTCACCCTCTTGGTGTCCATAAATTCATAATCCACCACCACTTCGGGTCCCATCCCCGCTTTAATGCCTTCAATTTGAATCTGCACCGCATCCCATGCATAAGAATAAGAACTGATGAAAAGCACCCGACCCTTCACGTCCTCACCCACGGCCTGTACCTGCACTGCGCAAACACAGGCTGCCATGCATAATAAACCCACAATAAACCATAAAACCGATTTCCGTCTTTTTATCATATGATTATCCCCAAAATATAGTCCTCATACCAACTGATTACTATTATTTTACCATACTTTCGGGGTAATACAATAATTATATTTTACGGTTTACGAACTTTTACGGTCTGACACCGGGACATGCCGGTTTTTTTATGGTATTCTTATTTTGGGAGGTGGAATCATGTCGGACAGCCGTTTATTTAAAATATTATATTACCTTTTGGACCGGAAACGCGCCACGGCTCCTGAATTGGCAGCGGAATTTGAAGTTTCCGCAAGAACCATTTACCGCGACGTGGAAGCATTAAGCAGTGCAGGTATCCCCATCTATACGGAACCCGGAAGAAACGGCGGCATCTGCTTATTGCAGGACTTTATTTTGGACAGGGCAGTTTTATCCGAAAACGAAAAGCTGGAAGTACTGACGGCGGTACAAAGTATATTTGCCACGGGATATACCGGCGGAAAAGAAATGCTGACAAAACTATCCGCACTTTTCAATGTCAATACAAGAAACTGGCTTGAAGTGGATTTTACATGTTGGGGAAAAAGCGCTTACGACAACTCGAAATTCGAACAATTAAAAACCGCCGTCATCCGGTGCCGGGAAATAAAGATTGTTTATGAAAACACGAACAGTGAAAGAAGAATATAAAGGAATTGCATTTTTTTCAGACAGCAAGCAGTTTTCGGA
>CANTGP010000358.1 GCA_947653315.1 uncultured Lachnospiraceae bacterium | reverse complement strand
TTTTTCCCCATCCCCCCGCCTGCCGTGCCGTTATGCCAAGGTACTCCCAGTCTATTTTCGGGTTCAGTTTCAGCCCCAGCCCGATGGAATTCGTCCGGTTTGTCTTTATGGCGGATGCCGCCACCGGCGCGGACATGTACAGCATCCGGCACCTCTGCCGCATGGTGTCGTTGTTTGCGTCAATGTCCTCGCGCGGGCTTCCCGACTGCGCGTCAAACCCCTTTACGCTCCGCTTTGTATGGGAAGCCCCTGCCGCCCCGTACCCTTTGTCCCCTCCCGGGAACAGTGATATTTCCACGTTTGCCATGTTTCCCCCTTCCTCACCAGTCCCTTAACACCGCAGCCACCGCCTTGCGCGGTTTTCCCGGCCTTTCCATTTCCGCGATTTCCGTTTCCAGTGCCTTAATCTGTGACTGTATTTTTGACAGGTCCGTGTTGTAACGTTCCACGTTCCTTGTTCCTATCCCGTATGACTGTACCCCGTCCGGGGAAAGCATCTGCTCCTCCTTGGCATAATAGAATCCCAGCCTCCTTTTTTTCCTCTCCAGCGGTGTCATTTCCTTTTTTTTACCAGTCTTCCCCATACCCTATGTCCTTCCTTTTCCCCTGCTTTTTAAACACTTTCTTTTTATTCCCTTTCCCGTCCGCGTTTTCCGCAAGCCTCCTGTATAATGCGTGCAGGTTCGGTTTCAGTGCGTCAAAGGCGGCGTTTGCATAATTACGGCAGTCCAGTGCCTCATTCCTGTTATGCCCGGGGATTTTCTCCCATTTCCATTTATTGTTGCGGAATACCATCTGTTCCGACAGGAGGCCGTTGAAAAACGATGCATCATACCCTTTCCCCGGGTTGCTCGGTATATGCCACTTCTGTTCGTCCCTGTCACCGAACATGTACATGATTTTTTCTTTTCCGGCGTCAACCCCTATCAGGTAATACCATACCTCCCCGATTACCCTGTCTTCCTTTATGATCCTCGTTTTTCTCGGCAGGTCCGTGTACGGCCGGTCTTCCCCGTCCTTCCCCTTGATGGCAAATACCCTTTTGCCAAGCCTCTTTGCACACTGTTCATAGACTTCCTGCGTGTAATGCCCCCCGGAATCGACAAACGTGCAGGAAACCTTAAGCCCCTTCCCCTCCCTGAAACGGTATGTCCTGTCTATTATCCCGTCCAGCCTTTCCCACACGTCCCCGTCCGACGGTTTCCCCGGAATCACGCCCCTTTGGATTCCCCAATTCTCCTTCTCGAAGCCGTGTCCCACTATTTCGTATTCCAGGCGGTTATCCTGCGTGTCCACCCCGCAGGTCAGGCACAGCACGCCTTCCGGCAGTTCCGCGTCATATTCCTCCCGCCTTTCCATCATTTCCCCGTCCGTCTCGTCCGTAAACCTTTCCCCGTTCCACGTTTTCCCGAACAGGGTGTTGTATACCGTCTTAAGCATTTCGGGGTCCTTTTTTGCTTCCAGGTACCGCAGCACGATGGTTTTCCACCCAAGCCACGGGCTGGAGAATGCATTAATCCAAAAGGAACGCACGCCGTTTTTACGGGCACCGGGGTTTTTCGCCACCCATTTGTGCGGCTGCCTGCGCATTACGGACTCCGGCGATATGCACCCGCATTCAGGGCAGGCGAATTCCGCCTTTTCCACGGAATAGCTGGTTTTGTGGTTTGTTTTTTTTGCCGTGTGCTCATACAGGATGTGTTCAAATTCAATGAAAACATACTCATGGCAGTGCGGGCATTCCACGCACCAGTATTCCTCCGTCCCCGTATGGAATGAATCCACTATGGGGCTGTCCCCCTCAATGGTCGGGGTTGAAACCTCCACCATCTTGTAATTGTAAAAAGTAATGGTACGCGCTTCCGCAAGTTTCCACGGGTCCCCCTCCCCTCCCGCATCCCTTGCCCAACGGTCCCTCTCATCACCGAATATGTACCGTGCCGGTGTGCCCGCAAGCGGCGCCGGTGCATTGCTCCCCACAAGTGTAAGCATCCCTCCCGGGTATGTTTTTTTCAGTACCGTGTTGTCCCCGTCACGGCTTTTTGCATCCGCTATTTTTTTGCGCAGCCTTTTCGTGTCCCTTATCATCGGGGCAAGCCGCCGCTTGGAAAAATCCTTTGCCACGTCCACGGTGGGCATTATGAACATGATTCCGCCCGGGTCCTGGTCTATGGCATAGGCAAGCATGTTCAGTTCGGCTTCCGTTTTCCCGACCTGGCTGGATGACACGACCACAATCCGGTGGACCTTCGGGTCCTTGAACGCATCCATGATTTCCTTCAGGTACGGTGTCCTTTCCGTCCTCCATTTTCCCGCTTCCGCGCTGTTTTCCGGCGAAAGCCTCCTGTACCTGTCCGCCCATTGTGACACGGATATGTTTTCCGGCGGCCGGAACTTTTCCACGCACTTCCTGATGCAGGCATTCAGCCTGTCAATCCTTTTCCCGTCTGTCTTCCCCGCCATTGCCGTCCTCCCATCCTTTCCTTTCCCTTGCCCTTTTCTCGTATGCCTTCCGGTCATATTTATAGCTTGACAGGTCATCCAGTATTCCGCATACGGTTTCCAGCAGCCTTGCGGAAACCTCGGTTGCATCCGACATTTCCGCAAGGTCCACCGCCAACTGTCCCGGAACCGCCAAAAGGCTGGAACGCACGCAGAGGACCAAATCATCCGTCATGCTTTCAACGTCCTCCGATGCGTGCAGCCGTCCTTCCAGTTCCTCCAGTTGGAGCTGGAACATTTTCAGCCTTGTTTTTTTTGTTTCCACCTCAACCTGCAGCTTCTCCTGTTCCCTGTCCGTGCCGTTCTTTTTTAATGCCCTTTCCTCAACGTACCCTATGTACGCCCTTATGGTTTCATATTTATCATATTTCCGTGATACCCTTTTCCCGTTTTTCGTTTCCACCGCTGGCAGTATCCCGTTGTTGGTAAGGTCCTGTACAGTCTTCGTCGTTTTCCCTATCAACTTCGCTATTTCGGAGGATGTGACCATGCTGCCCTGTCCCCCCGTATCCCCCGCGTTTACTGCCTTTCCCATTATTTTTTCTTCCCCCTTTTTTCCGGGCGCCATGCGAAGCGAAGTACCCAAAAAAAATGTCCCGTAACTGGAAAAAGGCCGGGGTCATCCGCGCCGCAATCGAATGCCTGTTCGTGGAAGAACCTAACCTTTTTCCTGTCCGCACACATAAACAGGGACGGTTAATCACCGTCCCTGTTTACGTATCCCGTTTTTCAACCCTCTTTATGTCCTCATAAAATATCACTGCCGTTTCACCCGGATTATCCGAATGGTCCTCTATGTATGGTTCCCTCGGCTTCCCCTCCACATCCAGGTAATACTTCCAATACCTGTCCAGGCTGATGTACTGCCGCTTCCCTTCTTCCAGCTCCTTTACCCCCAAAGACCCCTCATATACCACGTCGTCATCCTTAAGGTATACGACAAGCCATGCACCCCTGTCAAACTCCGCAAGCGTATCCATCTCATTGTCGTAAAACGTGGTGTTGATTTTCAGGAAATTAAATACCGAAATGATTTTCCTGCTTTTTGTAATCCTGCACGATATGTAGGCAGCCACAAGGGATATGGCAATCAACACTGCAT
>CANTGP010000357.1 GCA_947653315.1 uncultured Lachnospiraceae bacterium | reverse complement strand
CGCGCGGGCGCTGGCGGCGAAACCCGCCATTATCCTTGCGGATGAGCCGACCGGAAACCTGGACAGCAAAACCAGCCTTGACGTAATGGGTCTTTTAAAAGTAACCAGTGAACGGTTTGCCCAAACGATCGTGATGATTACCCATAATGAGGAAATCGCGCAGACGGCAGACAGGATTATCCGGATTGAGGACGGAAGAATCGTAGGTGAGCGGCATGTACAGGGTAAATAGCGGGAAAACGGTGCGGAGGCTTGCAGGCAGGAGTTTCCGTGCAGGAAAGACGAGGAATCTCATTGCGGCTGCGGCGGTTGCCCTGACCACGGTGTTATTTACGACGCTTTTTACCGTGGGAAGCGGCATGGTGGAAAATATCCAGAAACAGAACATGCGTATGGCGGGCGGCGACGGCATGGGCGCGTTGAAATATATTACCGACGAAGAATACGGGCGGGTAAAGGACCATGAGTTAATCGAGGAAATCACGTACAACCGTATCCTGTGCGAAGCGGTGGAAAACGAAGAACTGCTCAAACGGCACGGGGAACTGTTTTATATGGATGACGCGGGCATCCGGCTTGCGTTTGCGGAACCGGTGGGCGGGCATAAACCGGAGGCGGCGGACGAAATCATGATGGATACCGAAACCATCCGGTTGTTTGGTATGGAACAGGAGGTGGGCGCGCCCGTGACGCTGGAGCTGGTGGTGCACGGGGAGAAAGTAAAGAGGGATTTTGTGCTGTCCGGCTGGTGGGAAGCGGATCCGGCATTTAACGTATCCGTCATGGTAACCTCCCGCGCCTATATGGAGGAACACGGCGGAGAGCTTTACAACAGCTATAAGCAGGACGGGAACCTGACGGGCGTCATTAACAGTTATGTGATGTTTGGCAGTTCTTGGGGACTTGAGGGGAAAATGGAGCGTCTCATTACCGAAAGCGGTTATTCCACGCGGGAGGGGGATGCGGATTACATGGAAAACAATGTAAACTGGGCATACCTGTCCGCGGGTTTTATTTTGGATCTGCCAACGGTGGCAGGGGTGGCGGCAGCGCTGTTTTTGATTATGTTTACCGGCTATCTGATTATTTATAATATTTTCCAAATTTCGGTTTTGAAGGATATCCGTTTTTACGGTTTGTTAAAGACCGTCGGCATGACGGGAAAGCAAATGAAGGGAATCATCCGTTATCAGGCGTTATGGTTATCCTGCATGGGGATTCCGGCGGGGCTGGCGGCAGGATATTTCCTTGGAAACGGACTGGTGCCGTTATTAATGGGGATGGGCGGCAATTACCGCGGGGATTCTTATGATGCGGTGAAAACAAATCCGTGGATTTTTGCAGGGAGTGTGCTGTTTGCATTGGCGACGGTCTTTATCAGCGCGGCAAAACCGGGCAGGATGGCGGCAAAGGTTTCCCCGGTGGAAGCGGTGACTTACACGGACGGTGCCGTCGGCGGAAGACGGCGCCGTAAGTCCGGGAAAGGTGCGGGACCGGTCAGAATGGCGGCGGCAAATCTCGGAAGGAACAAAACGCGGACGGTTTTGGTGGTGCTGTCCATGGCGTTAAGCCTTATTTTGTTCAATACGGTTTATACGCTGAGTATCGGGTTTGACATGGATAAGTATTTGTCCATGTTCGTGGACACGGATTTCCTGGTTGCCCATGCGGATTATTTTAATTATAATTACGGCGGGCCGGAAAATTCCCTGTCGGAGTCGATGATCGGGGCGGTTATGCAGCGGGAGGAATTTGCGGAAGGAGGCCGTCTGTATGCCAATCCGCGGGATGTGGAAGTGTTCCGTGTGGAAACGCAGGAAACGGCAGGGGAAGACGGAAAGTATGACAGACGGGACGACAAGGGGGATCGGTTCTGCACGCTGTACGGGCTGGAAGACCTTCCGCTTGAGAGGCTGTGGGTTTTGGAAGGGGAAATTGACATGGAAAAGTTAAAAACGGGCAAATATATTTTGGAGGGCATCCAACTGGACGACCACCAAATACCAAAGTGGGAGACCTCGCATTATGAAATCGGGGATACCGTGGTGCTCCACAATTACAGAGGGGACGGGGAAACGGCGGAGGAAAACGAATACATGACTTATTCTTTTGAAGTCATGGCGAAAGTGGCAGTCAAATACTATACCAATTCCACTATGGTGCATGACAGTTATTCCTTCTACCTTCCGGCGGAAGTTTATAAAGGGATGGCGGCAAATCCGGGAGTGATGAGCTATGCCTTTAACGTAAAGGAAGGGGAGGAGGCGTCCATGGAAGCCTTTTTGGAGGACTATACGGGGCGTGTGGAAAAAGTCATGAATTACAGTTCCAAGATGCGGAGGACGGCGGAATTTGAGGACCTCCGGAACATGGTGCTGGTGGTAGGCGGCGCACTGAGCTTTATTATCGGGTTCATCGGTATTCTGAATTTCATAAATTCCGTACTGACCAGTATCCTGACGCGCAAAAGGGAATTTGCCATGCTCCAGTCCATCGGCATGACTACGGCGCAGCTAAGGAAAATGCTGATGATGGAGGGACTGTACTATACGGCGGCGGCAGGAGGAGTGGCTTTGGCGCTTGGCGCGTTATGTTCCGCCGTCATCGTGCGGGGGCTTGCCGGGGCGATGTGGTTTTTCTCTTACCGTTTTACACTGCTGCCGCTTTGTGCGGTCATTCCGGTACTGCTGGCAGCAGGAAGCGGCCTTCCTGTATTGGTGCTGCGGGTTGCGGGGGGACAGAGCATTGTGGAGCGGTTACGGGAAACGGAAGGGTAAGCGGAATACGGCGGCTGGCGGCGCAGGCTGAAACGGGAAAAATATCCGTACCGGTTAAAATACAAAAGGGAAGTTGAATTCTTCTCCTTCGGAAAAAGCAGACGCTCCCGATGTCCAAGTAACTTTGAAACTTGCGCCGTCCCATCCGTTAATGCGGATGATTCCTTTTACACTTCCGTCATCGGAAGTGTAAGCCAGTTCCCCGTTTCCGTTGTCGACAAAAGTTCCTGTTGTTCCCCCTTGTCTGTAAACGGAGATCATTGCTTCATCATTTCCTTCCCAGCCTTGCCGGGTGATCAGGGAGCTGTATACGCTGCCGGTTCCCTGATTGTCTGTAAATAAACCGTACTTTGCGGATCGTTCCGGCATGGTAAAGGATTTACCCGTTATCTTTGCCAGCTCGTTTGCAAGAACATAGGCCCTGTTTTTGGTAATTTCCTCCAGAAAAGTGTTTTGAAGGAGCGGATACATGCTGCCGTTTTCTTCGCTGGAGCCAATGGTCAGTAAGGTTACTTCTTCCTTCATGGCTATCCAGTTTCTTTGTTCCGCAAGGAGTTTTTCCTTTGTCTGTTCGTCTGCGGAATTGCGGATTCTGTTCCAAAGGTTATTTAATTCGGTATCCCATATTACGAAAAACCATTTGGATGATACATTCATTTCTATTTGGGTTTGAGCCGCTTCCGCTAGCGGAGTGTACTTTTGGATAATCTTATCAATATTTTCCATTTCTTCCTGCAGGGATGCCGAAGCGGATACCATATAGTCCACATTCGCCTTGATATCTTCCGAATAGTCATAGGTGAAATCTATTTCCGGTTCGTCATTCCA
>CANTGP010000356.1 GCA_947653315.1 uncultured Lachnospiraceae bacterium | reverse complement strand
ATACATATTAACAAAAAAATGATCCATTCTTCCTCCTGTTGCTCCATATACCGTACAATGCTATTTTTTTCCCTTTATAACTTAAGAATCTTTCATACGTGCCCACTGATTCTCTCCCCGCTGTAACGAATCCTCCAATGCATGATCCACGATTTCCAAAAATCTGTCTGTAAAAGCCGTCATGGAAAAATAATTCTCATAAAGCCCCCTTGCTTTCTTCCCCATATACGGCAGTAAGTCCTTATTTAAAACACACCACTCTATTTTCCCCGCAAGTCCCAAAATATCCCCGTTTTGAATCAACAATCCATCCTTACCATCCTGTATGTACGCCGCCGTACCCGTGGCATCTGACATAATGCAGGGCGTACCGTGCATCATTGCCTCTGCTGCCACTGTCGGCATGGAATCCTGCCTTGACGGACAGATTAGTACATCCGAATTTTCCAATAATTCATGGATTTCCTTTCGCTCCATAACCCCCGTATAAATTACTTCCTTCATGCCCTCACTTTTTTTACGAAGCCATTCGCCGAATAAGGTTCCGTTATATCCAACCATGTAAAATTCACAGTTACACCGGATATCCGCAGAAAGCCTTTTTATCGCTTCCAACAGGATATCCTGTCCTTTGATATCCTCAAAAAAACCGATAGTGGTGAACCGGAGTTTCCCCTCTATGTTTTTCTTTATACAGCCCCCATCTGCCACATCCTCCACACCATATAATAATTCCCCACACTCCATGGCAGGAAGGAATTCCTTCACTGCCTTTGCCGGAACAGGACCCACGGTCACGGCTTTCAGGTTGTCTAAACGGATTTTCCCGATTACATTCCTGTCAACACCGTCATAGAAAAATCCGGCGTCATGCAGCCACCATATCACCGGTATTGCGGCATCCCTCTCCGACAGGAAAACGTGGAAATTCATGGTATTGCATACAATTAGCGAAAATGCTTCTACCCACCGCGTCTCTCTCATGGTGGAAATCTGCAGGTTCTCGTCCACAACCACGGGAATGTTTTTTTCCATCAATTTTTCCCGCATCGGACCGTCCAGCATGGAACCGTAAACTACCCCAAATCCCTTCCCTGCCAAAACCTCTGCCGCATGGAATAGGGCAATCCCCGGTCCTCCCATGGTCAAATCCTGCGACAGCAGCAATACTTTCCCGGGAACCGGTTCCGTCTTTTCCATAACTTCTTTCGCATTCAGGTAGTATTGCACCGGCATTACCGGTTTCCTACCGAAAAGCAGTCGGTTTAAATCATAAAAATGGTATATTCTGCTCCCCTCTACCCCAAGCGACAAAAGCTGGTTTTTCATCTGCTTTACATAAAAGCTCAGGATAACAATCGCGTCATATTCCAGTTTTATCCCTTCTTCCGGCGACAAAACCTCCCAACCGTCCATAACCGTATGCTGTTTCCGTTCCGCATTATCCAGTAAAGCCAAAACTTCCTGTTCTTCAAACCATTTTCTGTATCTGTTGTAGTAATCACCGGTACCGAAAAGAAGAAATTTCATGTGAACCTCATCCCCTTATCTTACTGTTCCACTCCATCCATTTCGCCATATTTTACGATTTTCCCCGCATCCACCCCCATGGATACCAAATACTCCCCAACAGCATTCACAATTTCCTTGGATGAAATTGCTATTACAATATAATCATATAACATGTTATGAATATTCCCCACTGCAACGACTTCCTCCCTGCCATACTTTTGGTAATCCCGGTCCACCCATCCCATCAGGATACAATAACCGGAACGCCTGATTTGGCTGTAAAATGTCTGCCCTACGCTTCCGGCTCCGTAAAGAATGACCCTGCTTCCTTTTTCCACCTGCCCAAACGGAAACAGGTATTTGTCATTATCCACCTTGTCCTGATATACCCATTTCCTGAACTTTGCCGAATGGATAAAAAAATAATCCAGTTGCCTCACCAGAATTTCTTCCCCATCAATCCCCGCAAATTTTTTTCTCATATACCGGTAAAACAAAGCCAGCTTGTCAAAAAACTCCCCATCCTTAACATATTCCGGAACCTGATTGCTTCCACGCAGCCTGTAATGGTAAAGACATGTATGCAAAACTGCCAAAGAATCCACGGAACATATCACAGGATACACAATAGCGCCATCTTCCGCATAGTGAAACCGTAACCCACACAAATCCTCAAAATACCTGCCAAGTAGTCTGCACCGAAATACTTTTGCACATAAGGAAGGATAAATTCCATGCCTCTCCGCTTCCAAATTCCAAAACACATCCGGTATCATTTTCTCTTTAATCTGCTCTCTCCCATATACTCCTTCTTCGTAATTGTCCATCACATAATACCGGTTTTGGGCATCATAATTGCAGACCACACCAAAAGTAAGCATATCCACCTTCCCCAATAAACCGGTATCCATAACCGTTTCCACCGTATCCAATTCCAGCCAGTCATCGCCATCCACAAACATGACATATTCCGTATGTATCTGCCTGAGTCCATGATACCTCGCTTTGATGGGACCCTGGTTTTTCTGATGCACGACGTTTACCCTGCCGTCCTTCCCCGCCATTTTGTCGCAAATTTCTCCCGTGGTATCCTCCGAACCGTCATCCACCACTACAATCTCCAAATTACCGTAGCTTTGCCGCAACAGACTTTCTAAACATTGAGCAATATATTGTTCCACATTATATGCAATAACAATAACTCCAATTTTTTTTATACTGCTTTTTTCTATTCCGAATTTTTTCATCCCATCCATCCCATCATCTTATGATAACCAGTGTTCCTGCCCGGTCAGCAAAAGGAACTTTTTTCAGCTTACACCCCAATTCATCTTCATATTTCTTTACCGCATTTTTCACGCCTCCCAAAAAAGCAGAATTATAGTCATGCAGGAAAATCACACCGCCGCTGCTTAGCCTTGGATAAAAAAATTTCAAACCTTCATATATGGAATCCTCAAAATCCACATCAATCGAGACAAACGCATAGGTTTCTTCTTCCGCTTCCTTTGTCACTGATGCCGGAAATAATCCCCTGCATACGGCTGCCTGTTCCGGAAACGGAAGGTTTCCAAGCATCCGCTCCACCGATGTTTCCGTATGGTACTGCGCAAACATCTCATCACATCTTCCCAGTTCCGTTTCCCTATCAATTTCCGTCCGGTCGAACCCTTCAAACGTATCAAAGAGATACAGCTTCCTTTGGGGAAGTTTTTGGTTAAGCAATGCGGAAAAATCTCCCCTGAAAACCCCTAACTCCGCAACTGCACCTTCTATCCCATCCTCCTCTAAAAGTTCCGCCATATACTCGAAGGAACGGTACCGGAAGTAATCACCCATATAAACCGGACCGGCAAATTTTCCCCTTCCCACCTGCCTGCTGCCGTCACTTGGATCCTTTTCATTCATTTCAATCAGTTTATACCGGTTAAGCCCCAATTCCCTCAAAAGTTTGGGTTCCACTGTCCGGACCGCATCCATATCATACGGTACAAACGGCTCATCGATCCAATCCGTATAAATTATCTTTTCCCCACCTATTCCCATAATTAAAACCATTGAAACATCTATCAAAGTCAACTCACAGCTGACTCA
>CANTGP010000355.1 GCA_947653315.1 uncultured Lachnospiraceae bacterium | reverse complement strand
CCCAATCTTTTTAAACAATCTTTCATAAATCTATGATACTGTGTCTTCATTGAGGACAAAAAAGAATCATAATTTGGTCATAAAAAAAACACAATAAAAAAATATAATAACTAAAAAATGGAAAAAACGGGAAAGGAAACAAAAATGCGGCATGAATACAAGCACCGGATAACCTATGAAGATTACCTTGTGGTAAGGGGCAGGCTGCGGCTGTTTGCGGGATGGGATTCCCATGTGGGAAATGACGGGAAATACGTGGTACACAGCCTGTATTTTGATAATTATTCCGACCAGGCGTTGCGGGAGAAATTGGACGGCGTGAACCGGCGGGAGAAGTTCAGGCTCCGATACTATAACGATGATACGGATTATATCCGTTTGGAAAAGAAAAGTAAGGTGAACGGACTTTGTGACAAGCAGTCGGAAGCCGTCACGAAGGAGGAAGCCATGAAAATATGCAACGGCGGTCTTTCCTTTCCGGAAGTGTCGGGGAGACCGCTGCTGCAGGAGTTGTATGCGAAAATGGGGTACCGGCTTTTAAGGCCGAGGGTCATCGTGGATTACGAGCGGGAGCCATATGTCTATGGACCGGGCAATGTGCGCGTGACTTTTGACAGTCGGATTCGGACGGGCTTATACCACAATAAGCTGTTTGAAGGGGAATATGCAGGGGTTCCCACGGAGGACTGCATCATCATGGAGGTCAAATACGATGCGTTCCTGCCGGAAATCATGGAAAAGGCCGTGCGGGTACCGTGCAGGCAGGCATCCGCGTTCAGCAAATATGCGGCATGCAGGATGTACGGATAGGGTGCGGAAAAAAATAACCGGAAATACGGGAAAAACAAAATAACAAAAAAAGACAGGAGTAAAACAGTATGACATTTAAAGATATCTTTCAATCCTCATTCTTGGAAAAGGCTTCCTCCTTTGCGGTCATGGATTTTGTATTGGCCATGTTTTTCGCATTTGCACTGGGGCTATTTATCTTCTGGGTGTATAAAAAGACATTTCACGGGGTCATGTATTCTGCCGGTTTCGGGGTGTCCCTGATGGCAATGGCGATGATTACCACATTTGTGATTTTGGCGGTGACTTCCAACGTGGTGCTCTCCCTCGGCATGGTGGGGGCGCTTTCCATCGTCCGGTTCCGTACCGCCGTCAAGGAGCCGATGGACATTGCGTTCCTGTTTTGGGCAATCGGGGCAGGAATCGTATTGGGGGCGGGACTGCTTCCGCTTGCCGTGTTCGGCTCCCTGTTCATCGGGGCGGTGCTTTGGATTTTCATGAACCGGAAAACCCATGATTCCCCCTATATCCTGATTGTAAACTGCAGGGATAAGGATGCGGAAAGGCAGGCGTTGGATTACATAAAAGAGTCCGTGAAAAAACAGGTTTTGAAGTCCAAAACGGTTTCAAAGGCAGGCATTGAACTGACCCTGGAGGTGCGTTTAAAAGGGGATGATTCGGATTTTGTCCATGAGGTAACGGAAACGGACGGTGTGGAAAATGCGGTTCTTGTCAGCTATAACGGAGATTATATGTCATGAGTACGAGTAGGTTTTTGGATGCGGTGGCAGCGGCGGTGCTTGTGTTTACGCTTACGGTTACTTCCGTGCTGCTTTATTTCGGAGGACGGGCAGATGTGGTGGAAGCGATGGCACCCGTGAGGGAATTCCCCTATGGGGAAGTCTTTGACCGGTTTCAGGTGATGGAAGTGGAAATCGCGATTTCCGGTGAAGATTGGGCGGACATGCTTGCCAATCCGCTTGCGGAGGAATATAAGCGGTGCGATGTGACGGTGAACGGATGCGTTTATACGGATGCGGCAATCCGCACGAAGGGGAATACCAGTCTGACACAAGTGGCTTCCGGCGATTCCGACCGGTACAGCTTTAAAATAGAATTCGACCACTATGATAAAAACAAATCCATGGACGGGCTGAATAAACTGGTTTTAAATAACCTGTTCTGTGATGCCGCTTATATGAAGGAGTATATTGCTTATGATATTTTCCGTTTCATAGGGGTGGAAACGCCTTACTACTCGTTTGCCCATATTACGGTGAACGGGGAGGAGGCAGGATGTTATCTTGCCCTGGAAGCCATGGAGGATTCTTTTGTCAGCCGTGTTTACGGAGGGGAAGGGCAGCTTTATAAACCGGAAAGCGCCATGGCAGGAGGAGGCGGACCTGCGGGATTCGGAGAGGAAGAAGGAGGGAAGCCGCCGGAAGCGATGGATTGGGAATTGCCGGACGGGATGGAATTGCCGGAGCGCGGAGATGTACCGGACGGAGCGGAACCGCCGTCCAAAATGGAGCAGCCGGGAAGGGCGGAAGCGGTAAATGGGATGGAAGCGGCAGAGGAAAGAAAGCCGCCGGACGGTATGGGGCATGGCGGAATGGACGGACCGGGGGACGGAAACGGTGGTTTTGGCGGCTTTGGCGCCGGTTCGGATTTGGTCTACACGGATGATGACAGGGACAGTTACAGCGATATTTTTGATAATGCTTCCTTTGACACGACGGCGGAGGATGAGCAGCGGGTCATAAAGGCGCTGCAGAAACTAAATGCGGGGGAAGAACTGGAACGGTATTTGGATGTGGATGCGTGCCTGCGTTATTTTGCCGCACAGACTTTTATCGTAAATATGGACAGTTATTACAGTAATTTGAAACATAACTATTATCTGTATGAAAACGACGGAAAACTGACGATTCTCCCGTGGGACTTAAACCTTGCGTTCGGCGGTTTCCAAAGCAGGGACGCTACGGAAGCGGTAAACAGCGCGGTGGACACGCCCATGGACGGGTTGGAGGATGAACGGCCGTTATTTTCCAAACTGATGGAAGTGGAGGAATATAAGGAGCGTTACCACAATTATCTGGCGGAAATTGCGGAAGGTTATGTGGACAGCGGACAGTTTTCGGAAGTGCTTTCGACGGTGCGGACCGCGATTTCACCTTATGTGGAAAAGGATGCCACGGCATTTTACGGTTACGGGGAATTTGTGGAAGCGGTCGGAACCTTGGAGGTTTTTGTGCTGCTGCGCGCGGAAAGCGTGGAAAAACAGCTTGCAGGGGAGATTCCGTCCGTCTCCGGTGACAGAAACCAGGATACGGTTTTGGTGGATGCGTCCGGCATTCGTTTAAGTGCCATGGGGATGCAGGGCGGGGATGGAGCCGGAGGGAAAGGAAGCAGGGACGGGAATATGTTTGGCGGTGGGGAAAGGGAACGGTAGCATGTAACATTACGCATTAAACTCACATCTCGTTTGCCATTCAAATTGTGCAGGGTTCATTTTCTCACCCCCTTTCGTTCCCGGGGGCGGGTTGGTGTTCCCCTTTCGGCTGCCCTCCACGGAAGCACCGAAATTTTGCCAACTCAAACAGCAAATTTTTTTCAAAATTTTTTGAGGACAGCAAAATGCGTCCGTCTGCAAAATGCAAACGGACGCAAAGGAATTATAAAATGTATTTATATGATTATGCAGTTCATATTCACGGGTAAAATTTCCCCAGGTGGTGGGCGGTTTTTTTTAATAAGTCAATGACCGTCGGATTTTGTCGATAGGGTATGTGCTTCATGGCGGCTACCTCCTTTTAGCCGCCGTATCTGTTGGCGTTTGTGGC
>CANTGP010000354.1 GCA_947653315.1 uncultured Lachnospiraceae bacterium | reverse complement strand
ATCTTACCCTTCAGATTATGGAGACAAATGTGCCGGGAAAGGATTGGAGTCTTGATGGGGGTGGACAAATCGGGAAGTTTCCAATATGATAGTAAGGGAAACAAATTTGGGTGGGGAGAAAGAACAGGAAAGGAGGAACGGGCAATGCACATGGCGGATGCGTTGGTTGCCCCTGTGGTGGCCGGTACGATGTATGCTTGTTCCGGAGCGGCGATGGGCTGCTCCATTAGAAAGGTAAGGATGGAAAATGACCCGAAAAAGATTCCCGTAATGGGTGTTATGGGGGCGTTTGTCTTTGCGGCGCAGATGATTAATTTCACGGTTCCTGGAACCGGGTCTTCGGGACATTTGTGCGGGGGGATGCTGCTTTCCGCCGTTTTGGGACCGGAGGCAGGCTTTTTGACGATGATAGGGGTATTGCTGGTGCAGTGCCTAATGTTTGCGGACGGCGGTCTGCTTGCCCTTGGCTGTAATATATGGAATATGGCGTTTTACGGTTGTTTCATCGGCGCCATGGTGATATGGAAACAGATGATGAAAAAGGGGATATCCAAACGGAAAATTGTGGCGGCATCCGTATTGGGCTGCGTGGTTACGCTGCAGTTGGGGGCATTTTCGGTCACGCTGGAAACATTGGCTTCGGGAATTACGGAACTTCCTTTTGGCGCGTTTGTGGCGGTAATGCAGCCCATCCATTTGGCAATCGGTTTGGTGGAAGGGTTTATTACGGCGGCAGTGCTGGTATTTATCCGGGAAGCCAGACCGGAACTGTTGTGGGGCTGCCAAACGGCAGAAAATGAAAAAAACGGCAGACTTACCTATAAGGGAACCGTTGCCGTGCTGCTTGCGGCAGCGGCAGTGATTGGGGGTCTGCTGTCCTTTGCGGCGTCTTCCAAACCGGACGGGTTGGAATGGTCCATGGAACAGGTTGCCCAAACATCGGAACTGGAAGCGGAAGGGGGAGCCTATGAGATTGCGGGGCAGATTCAGGAAACGACGGCGGTGCTGCCGGATTATGCATGGAAAGACAGCGAATCCGTAACGGGAACGGCAATTTCCGGCATTGTGGGAGGGGCGGCGGTCATCCTGTTATGCGCGGGCTGCTGCTTCCTGTTCCGTTTCTTCCGGCACAGGACGGAAAAAAATGGGTAAACTGCGCAGGGCGGTACGCCAAATTCATGCGGTGGATGACGGGAAAAACGTAAAAAACGTAAAGAACGCAAAAAGCGGGGGAGCTAGTCCGGTACACCCGCTTGCCCGCCTGCTCGTGACCGTCTTCTATATTCTGACCGTGGTATCCTTTGGCAAATACGATTTTTGGGGACTTGCCGGAATGGGCCTGTATTTGGTGGCAACCGGTATAGGGGAAGAAATATCCGTAAGGGGCATGCCGGGCAGGCTGCTTCCCGTATTGCTTTTGGCGGGTATGGCGGGGATAGCCAATCCGTTTTTGGATCGGGCGGTTTTGTGGCGGGCAGGCGGATTTGTCGTAACGGGCGGCATGGTTTCTCTGCTTACGCTGTTGTTGAAAGCCGGCTTTTGCGTGTCGGCTTCTTATTTTCTGATTATGAAAACCGGAATGGAGGGCGTCTGTTACAGCCTAAGGCGCCTGCATGTGCCGAAGGAACTTGTGACGGTGCTGCTCCTGATTTACCGTTATCTTATGGTATTGTTAAAAGAAGCGGAGCGCATGATGCAGGCATATAAGCTCAGGGCGCCGGGGCAGAAGGGAATCCACGGAAAGGCTTGGGGAGCTTTTGTGGGGCAGCTTCTTTTACGCAGCATGGACCGGGCGGAAACCGTATATGAAAGTATGCTGCTGCGGGGGTACCATGGGGAGTTTGCGGGGCAAAGCCACGGGTGGGGTAAAGGCGCCAGTCTCGGTTATCTGTTTCTTTGGGCGGCGGTTTTTGCCGGACTGCGTCTGTTTCCGGTATTTCAAATGACCGGAAATCTGCTGCTGGGCATGTGGTAAAGGGCGGACAGGATCGCATCCGGGGTACGCTGGGATGCGGTATGTGAAAAAAGGAAAAGGGAAGAATCATGGTGCACGGAAAAGACAGGGAACCTGGGCATGGGAAGAAAAACGGGATAACGGAGGAAAAAGGAATAAAAGAGGAAAACGGAATAACGGCGGAACATTTATGTTTTTCCTACCCGACCGGATATGGATGCGGAAAAGAAAACCGTGTATTGGAGGATGTTCATTTTCATGTGGCAAACGGGGAATCGGTGGGATTAATCGGCGCCAACGGAGTCGGAAAGTCCACGCTTTTAAAACTTTTGGTCGGCTTGGCGGACGGATATGGCGGGGCACTCCGGGTAGGCGGGCTGGATGTGGAAAAGAAAAACCTTGCCGCCATCCGTAAAAGTACCGGATATGTTTTCCAGGATTCCGACAGCCAGTTATTTTTATCCACGGTGTATGAAGATGTGGCGTTTGGACCGAGGAATTACGGATATTCAGGGGAAGAAGTGGAACGGCGGGTGTCGGAGGCGCTAAAGAGGGTACATATGGAGGAATTGCGGGACAGGCAAATCTACCGGATGTCCGGCGGACAGAAGAAACTGGCATCGTTAGCCACCATATTGTCGATGGAGCCGCAGCTTATGCTGCTGGATGAACCGTCTGCGGCTTTGGATCCGAGAAACCGCCGGAACCTGATCCGTATCCTGAATGATATCAGCGTGACAAAAGTAATTGCATCCCATGATTTGGATTTTATTTTGGATACGTGTGAGAGAACATTGCTGCTGTTTGACGGGAAAATTGTTAAGGACGGGAAAACGGAAGAAATATTGGGGGACAGGAAATTGTTGGAAGAAAGCGGATTGGAATTGCCCCTTAGCCTGAAGGGACAAAACCGAAAATAGGGAAAAAGGAGAATGGCATTGGAAGCAAGGGATATTTTGGAGCAGGTAAGGGCGGGAAGCATTACCGTGGAGGAAGCGGAAAAGTATTTTAAAAAGCAGCCTTATGAGGAAATGGGATACGCGAAGCTGGATTCCCAAAGGGAAATCCGGTCCGGTTTCCCGGAGGTGGTATATTGCAGCGGGAAAGCGGACCGCCATCTTGTTTCCATATACCGGAAACTGTGGGAAGCAAACGGCGAGGTATTCGGTACGAGGGCGGACAGACGGCAGTATGAACTGGTGCGGGAGACGCTGCCCCAGGTGGTCTTTGATGAAATGTCCCATATCCTTAAGATAGAAAAAGAGAATAAGAAACGGTGCGGGAAAGTCGCAGTCTGTACCGCGGGGACGGCGGATATTCCGGTGGCGGAGGAAGCCGCGCAGACCGCCGAATATTTCGGCAGTAACGTGGAACGGATTTATGACGTGGGTGTCAGCGGGCTGCACAGGCTGCTGGCAAAGCTGGAAACCATACAGGAAGCGAATTGCGTGGTTGCGGTGGCGGGTATGGAGGGAGCGCTTGCCAGCGTGCTCGGCGGACTGGTGTGCAGACCCGTCATCGCAGTGCCCACCTCCGTGGGTTACGGTGCAAATCTGCATGGGCTTTCCGCCCTGCTGACCATGATTAATTCCTGTGCCAACGGCGTGGCGGTGGTCAACATCGATAACGGATACGGCGCCGGATATATGGCAACGCAGATAAACCGTCTGGCACATGGCGGC
>CANTGP010000353.1 GCA_947653315.1 uncultured Lachnospiraceae bacterium | reverse complement strand
TTTGGGCGGAAATATGACGCAAATTGGGACAACATCTTGCAGAAAGCAATTTTCAAACACGCTCTAAGGAAAAAAGCAGAAAAGCGGCGGAAAAAGTAATTGCGAGAAAAAACCAAGGGAGTGGACAGCGGTATGGAACTGAATATTGTATGTATTCCGGGAGACGGAATCGGACCGGAAATCGTAAAGGAAGCGAAAAAGGTGTTAAACCGGGTGGCGGAGCGTTACGGGCACCAAATGAAATATACGGATATCCTTATGGGCGGCGCGTCCATCGACGTGCACGGGGTACCCCTTACGGAGGAAGCGGTGGAAACGGCAAAAGCGGCGGATGCGGTGCTGATGGGTTCCATCGGCGGCGATACGACCACGTCCCCGTGGTATCAACTGCCCCCGCATTTAAGGCCGGAAGCCGGACTGCTGGGAATACGTAAGGCGTTAAACCTTTTTGCAAACCTGCGTCCGGCAGTACTGTATGGGGAACTGGCGGATGCCTGCCCGTTAAAAAAAGAAATCAGCGCGCAGGGGTTTGACATGCTGATTATGCGGGAACTGACCGGGGGGCTTTATTTCGGGGAGCGTAAAACGGTGGAGGAAAACGGAATCCGCAAAGCCGTCGATACCCTTACCTATGACGAAACGGAAATCCGCCGCATCGCCGTAAAGGGATTTGATATTGCCAGGAAGCGGAAGAAAAAAGTGACCAGCGTGGATAAAGCGAACGTGCTGGATTCCTCAAGGCTTTGGAGAAGCGTGGTGGAGGAAGTGGCAAAGGATTACCCTGAAGTGGAACTGGAACATATGCTCGTGGATAACTGCGCAATGCAGTTGGTGAAGAATCCGGCACAGTTTGACGTGATTTTAACGGAAAACATGTTCGGGGACATTTTGTCCGATGAGGCGAGTATGGTGACCGGTTCCATCGGTATGCTGGCTTCGGCTTCCTTAAACGATACCAAGTTCGGCCTGTATGAGCCGAGCCACGGCTCCGCGCCGGACATTGCGGGAAAGGATATTGCAAACCCCATTGCCACCGTATTGTCCGCGGCGATGATGTTACGGTATTCCTTTGATTTGGACAAAGAAGCCGATGCCGTGGAAGCGGCGGTGCAGGAAGTGTTAAAGGACGGCTGCCGCACCGTGGATATTATGTCGGCAGGCTGCCGCCAGGTATCCTGCTCCGAAATGGGGACGCTGTTGGCGGAGAAAATCCGCTGATTTGCCGGACAAAGGATGTTTAGGATGCTTGGAATGTTTGGGAAAAGAACGAAGAAGATAAGGGAGTGCTTAAAGGACGGGGAAAACCTGCTGTTTACGCTTTGGTTCCTGTGGATGGCGGTATATTACGGCTTCCGTTTGTTTGCCCTCACGCCGTGGTACGACGAGCTTTATACCTATTATTATTTTATCAGCAGGGGGCCGGTCTATGCGGCAATCCACTGGCCGCTGCCCAATAACCATGTAGGGTACTCCGTGCTTTCCGGGATTTTGGATTTATTCGGAAATCCGTACATAGGACTCCGGGGGATTTCCTACCTGTGCGCATTGGCAAACCTGGTTTTCCTCTACCGGATGGGAAGAAGGCATTTGCACCGGTGGTGGTCCGTTTGCTGTGTCGTATTGTATTCCTGCATGAACCTGGTAAACCAGCTTGCCGTGCAGGGCAGGGGATACACACTGGCGGCTTTCTGTTTCCTGCTGGCGCTGTCCATGCTGGAAAAAATCGGATTCGGGGCGGGGGAAGACACGACAAGGAACGGAAAAGAGTATGCGGTATTTTCGCTGGCGCTGACGTTTGGGCTGTATGTACTGCCCAGCAGCGTTTACTGGGTATTGCCGGTTTGCATGACCGGCGGGCTGTTTTTGCTTTTGTACCGAAAGAAAAGGAAACTGCTGCGCCTGATTGCGGCAAGCGCGGTGGCAGCCGTGAATACATTGGTTTTATATGCCCTGATATGGCTGGCAATCGGTTCAAACCTCTTAAGTAAGACGGAGGGCGGCGCTTATTTCGGGCAGGGGCATATATCCATTATCCTGTCGGCACCTTTTCTGGCGGTAAAAACGGGAATGGACTACATGCTGGCGACGCCGTATATCCAAAGCGTGGCGCGGGAAGGGTATGCTTCGGAATTTGCGGAATGGCTTTGTTCCCTGTTCGACTATTTTTATACGGGCTCTGCCTTCTATTTTGGAATGGCGGTTTATGTGTGCAGCATGGGGATGGCGGTGCTTGGAGTGCTGGCATACCGGAAAGGCAAACAGGAACAGGTATTTCTTTCCCTGTTTACCGTCGGCATCCTTACTTTTACCCCCGTGCTGCTGGCGGTTTCGTGTAAATTACCGTATTTCAGGGTGTTTTCTTATTTGGGAATCCCCCTTTCCCTGCTATTTGCCGCATTCCTCCAGGAGTCCGTGGAATATCTGCAAAGACGGCTGGGGAAAGCGGCGGGATATGTTCCTGTGGCGCTTGCTTCGGTTTTCACATTTTTGGCAGTTGTATTGCTGCTTTCCGAAGATTATAATGGAGAGTACGGCAGGACGGAATATTACGCAAAAGATGCGCTTACCCATGTGCAGGCAGGGGCGGGCGGAACACTTTGCGTGACGGACTGTTACCAACAGTACCTCCTTAAGTTCCTTTACGGTGTGGAATGTGAGAATACGCAGGTGGAAGGCGCGGATATCCTGCTGCTGCACCATGAAATGGAAATGTCGGGAGAAGAAAAATTCCGGTGGGAATTTTACCATGGATATGATACCCTTCCATGGGATTATATCGGGGGCATGACCCCGGTTTATGAAAACGAGGAGTACACCGTGTATGTGAAATGACGCGGTATAAAAATGTTACCGGTGAAGTGAACAGTACCTAAAAAATAGAGTCAGGAGAGATGAAGATGAGAAGTGATTCCGTAAAAACAGGCACCCAGCAGGCGCCGCACAGAAGTTTGTTTAATGCACTCGGATATACCGAGGAAGAAAGGAAGCGTCCGATGATCGGCATCGTGAGTTCCTACAATGAAATCGTTCCGGGACACATGAATTTGGACAAAATCGTGGAAGCCGTGAAGATGGGCGTGGCGATGGCAGGCGGTATGCCGGTGGTATTCCCCGCCATTGCGGTCTGTGACGGGATTGCCATGGGGCATATCGGGATGAAGTATTCCCTTGTTACCAGGGATTTGATTGCGGACAGCACGGAATGCATGGCGCTGGCGCATGGCTTTGACGGACTGGTGATGGTGCCTAACTGTGACAAAAACGTGCCGGGGCTTCTGATGGCGGCGGCACGCCTGAATATCCCTACCATTTTCTGTTCGGGAGGTCCCATGCTCGCAGGGCACGTGAAAGGGGAGAAAAGAAGCCTTTCCTCCATGTTTGAGGCGGTGGGAAGCGTGGCTGCCGGCAATATGACCATGGAAGAACTGAGTGAATTTGAGGAAAAGGTATGCCCGACCTGCGGTTCCTGCTCCGGGATGTACACGGCAAATTCCATGAACTGCCTGACCGAAGTGCTGGGCATGGGCTTAAAGGGCAACGGAACCATTCCGGCGGTGTATTCGGAAAGAATTCGTCTGGCAAAGCACGCGGGGATGAAGATTATGGAGTTGGTGGAAATAGGACAAAACGGAGGAAGATAACATGATAGCAGGAAAACATAT
>CANTGP010000352.1 GCA_947653315.1 uncultured Lachnospiraceae bacterium | reverse complement strand
GGAAAGATGTAGGAAAAAGGAAAGGACGGACAGTATGAAAGTTGATGGTACAAGCAGCGGAAATGTAATCCAAAGCACGCAATTGGGCATGGGACAGCAGGGAGATGCCGTAAGCAGGGATTTACAAAGGAAGATTGAGGACGCGCAGAAAAGACTGCAGGAAGTGTCATCCGACAAGGAAATGGGCGCCGAAGAAAAAAGTAAGAAGCGTCAGGAGATACAGAAGCAGATTTCGGAACTGCAAAATGAACTGCGTCAGCACCAAATCCGGCAGAGGCAGGAAACGGCAGCCGGCAAAACCGCATCCGACGGCAGTACGGAGAAGGCGGGAAAGGGAAAAGGCGGAAAAGGCAGAAATGGCGGAAAAGGAAAGGGCGGTGCCGGAATGGCCGCGCTGCTTTCCGCCGATGCCGCCGCCCAACGGGCGCAGATTCAAGGAAGTGCGGCGGCTAAGCTGGAGGGAAAGGCGAATGTACTGGAAGCGGAAATTAAGCAGGATTCAGCGACGGGCGGCGATACTTCAAGGAAGGAGGAAGAACTTGCGGATGTGAAGGCGATGGCGGAACATGCATCTTCCGAACAGATGGAAACACTGAAAGAGGCGAACGGTACTTTACAGGAAGCGGTCGGAGAGCAGGAAGAAGATACGGTGCGGAGAACCCCTGAAGCGGAAGAAAAATCGGATAATAAAGCGGATAAAAAGGACAAAAAAACGGATACGGAAGATAAGGAAACGGCAAACGGGGAAAAAAGGAAAGCAGAACAGACAGGGGAAGCGGCAAAGGGGACTTCCATAGATATACGTTTGTAGTCTGCCATTTGGGTTTGTAAATCCGGTTCTACCATAAGTTTACATGTTAACATATGATGTACCGGGGTATTGTACCACGGGCAATCGGACAGTGGGAATTTCACTGTCCGATTGTAGTTTCCGTGTGCGGCAGAACTGACGGGTGTCAAACAAACGGGCAGGAAAGTTATCTTCCCTACCCGTTTATAAAGTTCATCAATATACTGTTTTTATAAGACTGTCAGAAATTAAATAGCCTCATGGAAAGTACGGGAAATAACGTCTGCCTGCTGTTCCGGTGTCAATTTAATGAAGTTTACGGCGTAACCGGATACACGGATGGTCAACTGGGGATAGTTCTCAGGATGTTTCTGTGCATCCAAGAGTGTGTCCCTGTTCAGAACGTTAACGTTAAGGTGATGGCCGCCTTTTGTTGCATATCCATCCAATAAGTTTACAAGATTATCAACCTGTGCTGCATTTTCTGCCATTTTACTTTTCCTCCTTCTATTTTTGTGGGGGATGACCACCTGTTAATGGTAGTCATCCAAGCCCTGTTGCAATGTGGGGACACTGCATGCCAACGGGGTTCTGGAGCAGTCCGTGCATCCCATGGTCTGTACGTTTTTGGATTCTTCCATGGAATTATCCGTGTCTACATTCACATGACCTACACCCTGCATCATGCCGGAGTCCAGCATCTTAACGAGATCGTCAATCATTTTATTATCGTCCATATAAAACCCCCGTTTTTTATTTTTGTTTACAAGATTAGTTGTTTAAATCAACTTCAAGGTCGCCTGCAAATACCTGGTCTTCTTTTCCAAGAGCGCCCGGAATGATGGTGAAGGTATTGGAAATACCGTCCTGTGCATCCTTGAAAGGAAGTTTGGATACGGAAGACAGGGAAGCTACCGCACCGTGGGTATCGCGTCCGTGCATCGGGTTTGCGCCGGGTGCAAAAGGCTGTCCTTTCTTACGTCCGTCAGGTGTGTTACCGGTTGCCTTACCGTAAGTTACGTTGGAAGTAATGGTAAGGATGGAAGTGGTCGGAACACCGTTCCTGTAAGTGTGGTGTCTCCGGATAGCGGTCATGAATTTGTGTACGATATCCTGTGCAATCGTATCTACGCGGTCATCATCGTTACCGTATTTCGGGAATTCACCTGTGGTCTTGAAGTCAACGATTACGCCGTCCTCATCCCTTACCACTTCTACTTTCGCATATTTGATGGCGGACAGGGAGTCTGCCACGATGGAAAGCCCTGCAACGCCCGTTGCGAAATATCTCTTTACATCCCTGTCATGGAGTGCCATTTCAGCCCTCTCATAGCAGTATTTATCATGCATGTAGTGGATGATGTTCAGGGTGTTAACGTATACGTCAGCCTGCCATTCCATCATATCCATGAATTTTGCGTAAACATCGTCATAATCAAGCACATCGCCTGCAACCGGACGGTATTTCGGTCCAACCTGTTTCTTTGTTACTTCGTCCACACCGCCGTTCAAAGCGTAAAGCAGACATTTTGCAAGGTTTGCGCGTGCGCCGAAGAACTGCATTTCCTTACCGATTACCATGGAAGATACGCAGCATGCGATACCGTAATCATCGCCGTGTGTTACCCTCATGAGGTCATCGTTCTCGTACTGGATGGAAGAAGTCTGGATGGACATCTTTGCGCAGTACCTTTTCCAATTTTCAGGAAGCCTTGTGGACCAAAGAACCGTTAAGTTCGGCTCCGGGGAAGGACCAAGGTTTGTCAGTGTGTGCAGATAACGGAAGGAAGTCTTCGTTACCATCGGACGTCCGTCCACGCCTACGCCGCCGAGGGATTCCGTAACCCATACCGGATCGCCTGCGAAAATCTGGTTGTATTCAGGTGTACGCGCGAATTTCACGCATCTTAATTTCATGATGAAGTGGTCAACGAATTCCTGGATCTGTTCTTCCGTAAAGGTTCCGTTTGCCAAATCCCTTTCCGCATAGCAGTCAATGAATGTGGAAGTACGTCCGAGGGACATAGCCGCGCCGTTCTGCTCTTTTACGGAGCAAAGATATCCGAAGTAAGTAGCCTGGATTGCTTCCTGTACGTTGGTTGCGGGCTTGGAGATATCGCAGCCGTAAGAAGCAGCCATTTCCTTCATCATCTTAAGTGCAACCATCTGCTCGGAAAGTTCTTCGCGCAGACGGATTACATCATCGGTCATAACGCGTCCCGTGGAATCTTTCTGTGCCTGCTTGTCTTCAATCAGGTAATCGATACCGTACAGGGCAACACGCCTGTAATCGCCGATAATACGTCCGCGTCCGTAAGCATCCGGAAGACCCGTGATGATGTGTGCGGAACGGCATGCCCTCATTTCCTGGTTGTAAGCATCGAAGCATCCTGCGTTATGTGTTTTCCTGTGCGTGGAGAAGAACTCGCTGATTTCGGGATCTACTTCGTAGCCGTTGTCGGAACATGCTTTCTCTGCCATACGGATACCGCCGTAAGGCTGTAAGGAACGTTTGAACGGTTTGTCTGTCTGGAAGCCTACAATGGTTTCTTTGTCTTTGTCAAGGTAGCCCGGACCATGGGAAGTAATTGTGGAAACAACTTTCGTGTCCATATCAAGAACACCGCCTGCTTCGCGCTCTTTCTTCTGCAAGTCAAGTACCATGCTCCATAAGTCTTTCGTGTTCTGCGTAGCTTCGGCTAAAAAGGACTCGTCACCGTCATAAGGGTGATAGTTTTTCTGGATGAAGTCGCGTACGTTCACTTCATTTTCCCATTTGCCGCCTACAAAATCTTTCCATTCTGGTCTCATTTTGAATAAGCCCTCCTATTTATTAATTGTTTGGTTAATATAACACTAATCCTGTATTCTCATTATAGTATTAAG
>CANTGP010000351.1 GCA_947653315.1 uncultured Lachnospiraceae bacterium | reverse complement strand
GTTGCTTTTCATCCCGTTTCCACGGCAGTTTCCGCTCCGCTCCTTTTCCATTCCGTTTCCGTTCTTTTTCCGTCCTTTTTCCGCTTTCCCTTATCCGTTCTCATTTTTTCCGTTCCCGTTTCATATATATATTGCAAGAAAAAGCATCAGGTAATCCCATTGAAAAAAATAGCATTAAGGAAAATAGCATTAAGGAAAATAGCATCAGAGAAAATAACGTTAAAAACACTTTCCCAAAGACGCAAAGCCGCCCTATATACCGCTTTGTCTTTTCTCCTCCTGTCCGGGGCCGTTTTCCTGTTTGCCGGAAAGGAAAACCGGGCGTTCCGGGGTTTCTGCGATGAATTCTTTGTCTCGGAACTTGCCGGAAATACCCTGAACATGCACTATACCATTGCCAATCCCTCCCGGTACGGTTTGGATTCCTACACACCCGTCCTTCCCGCATATTCAAGGGAACGGCTTGCGGATTCCCAAAAAGAACTGGCATCTTCCCTGCGTTTCCTGCGGGGCTTAAACGCAAGGAAATTAAACGAAGCGGATTCTTATACTTACCGGCTGTTGCTGCCGTATCTGGAAAACGAGGAACAGGGTATGGACTTATACTATTATTCCAATCCCCTTTCCCCTTCTTCCGGCACACAGTCACAGCTTCCCATCCTGTTGGCGGAATATACGTTCCGCAGCAGGCGCGACGTGGAGGATTACCTTGCCCTGTTAGACCAAACCGATACCTATTTTGAAGGAATTGCAAACTACCTGAAAGACCAGGCTGCCGAGGGACTGTTCATGCCCGATTATTCGGTGGATAAAGTAATCGACCAGTGCGATACCATTATGGACCCCGCCCTGCTGGAAGCGGAAACACATTTCCTGAACACGACTTTTGAAGAACGGCTGGACGGTTTGGTGGAAGAAGGCATCCTTACGGAAGATGAAAAAGCCGGCTACCTGTCGGAAAATTCCCGCCTGCTGACCACGGTCATGCTCCCCGCCTACCAAAAGCTGGGGGATGAGCTTCTATTACTGAAGGGCAGCGGCAGCAACGGGGACGGCCTTGCCCATTACCCTGACGGCAGGGAATACTATCTGTACCTGATCCGTTCCAACACCGGTTCCTACCGGGACATCCAGGATATCAAAAAAATGCTTTTCCAGGATTTTAACAGCAACCTGGAAGCGCTTTCCGTCCTGCTGCGCGAAAACCCGAAAGCCGTTTCCCTGCCGGATTCCTCCCCGGACGCCTTTGCATACGAAAAACCGGCGGATATGCTCAAAAACCTCCAGCAGATGATGACCAAGGATTTTCCGGCGCTCAATGAAGTCACGCAGGGAGAAATGCCGGTCTGCACGGTAAAGTCCATTTCCAAGAACCTGGAAGAATATTGCAGCCCCGCTTTTTACCTCACACCGCCCCTGGACGATATCCATGAAAATGTCATTTACATTAACCGGAAAAATAACCCGGAAGGCGTGGAACTCTACACCACCCTCGCCCACGAAGGATACCCCGGCCACCTGTACCAAACCGTCTACAAACAGCTATACTCCCAAAAAATGCAGGAAAATCCGGTACGCTCCCTGCTCAACTACGGCGGCTACGTGGAGGGCTGGGCGATGTATGTGGAATTGGAAGCCTATGGCTATGCCAAAGAACTGATGAAAGATAAAATGCCGGAGGCGGAAACCCTGTACGAAATTTACAAGCTGGACCGCCAAATCCAGCTCGGATTGTATTCCCTCGTAGACATCGCCGTCCATTACGAAGGCGCGGATTACGGGCAGGTGCACAGGATGCTCGCCTCCGTCGGCATCACCACCCCCGCTACGACCCGTTCCATTTACGAATATATTGTGGAAGAACCAACGACCTACCTAAAATATTACCTTGGGTATTTGGAAATCCTAAACCTGAAAAAAGAAGCAAAAGAACTTTGGGGAAACGCTTACAGCGAATACCTTTTCCATAAATTTTATTTGGAAAACGGGCCCGCGGATTTTAAGAATTTAGGGTGGCAGTTAAAAACGGCGGCCGTACCGTCTTAGGGGATTCCTTTTTCTTTTGGAAAAACTGGTCAATCTTTCTTTTTACGGATTCCGGCGGCAGCGATTTGGATAAATACCCTTCGGGCTTAAGCGCCAGCACTTTCCGCACGCTCTCCCTGTCCACCCTGTTTGTCAGGAAAATGACCGGAATATCCGCAAATTCCTTTTCGGAACGGATCATTTCCAACACCTGGTTCCCGTTGCAGACCGGCATCTCATAGTCCAACAGAATCAGGTCCGGGCGGTCAAGGGTAATGCCCCGTATGGTGGATAACCCGGATTTTGCGGTTACTACGTCGTAATCGCCGCAAAGCAGTTCGTGCATCATTTGCAGGATAAAATCCGAATCGTCCACCACCAGCAGTTTCTTTTTCCTGCCTTCTGCGTCTTTCCCTTCTTCTTCCCGGCGCAGGTATTTCTCCGCTTCCGCCATGGCATTCTGCGTAAGCGTCATAGCCCCGTCTCCCTCCGGAAGCAAATCCGACGCTGCCATGCAGTAGGCAAAGTAACCGTTTCCGGTATCAAACAGGAGACTGAACTGCGGGCTCTGTTTCTCAAACACCCTGCGGAACTGCTCATAAGTCAGCCATTGTTCTTCTTCCGTTTCAAACGGTTCCCCAAAGGGAAAATATTCTTTTACGCGCTCCACAAACCGCTTCGCCACATATTCCTCCACATGCATCCGCATAATATCCACCGCTTCCGACGGAATATCCATGACGCCGCCAATCATTCCGGCAATGAGTTTTTCCTCAAAAACAAGGAAATACTCGCACTTCTTTTTCCCCCCGGTGCGGTAAATCAGACGGCAGTAAACCCCGTCCCCGAATTTCTCGCCGCCGTAACAAGCGCTGATGAGTTTGGCATCCAGCCGGAACATGGCATGCAGCAGTCCGGCAATTGTCTGTCCCATCACCGCCTGTTCTTCTTCCGGCAGAAGGTTTTCCCATTGTTTCACGGTTTCCCCGCTCACAATTGCATGGTCTTCCACCAATGTATGTCCAATCAGCCATCCGGCGCACACACCGATAAAATGGTTAATCGAATCCTCTGTGTATTTTGTCCGCTCCAGTTCTTTTTCCAACGCCGGAAGGGTTCTTTCCCGGAAATTCTTATGAATGCGCCTGTGCGTCTCCAGTCCCGCATAGCCGACGGACTCCATATATGCTTCCTCATCCGCAAAATGCTGGAGCGCATGTTCCCGGAAGAACTTTACCGCCTCATGGCATCCCCATTGGCTTTTTTCATCCTGCCGTCTAAAGTCAAATAGTTTATTGAGAATTCCGAACAGTTTTCTATGCTCCTTATCGATGATGTCCACTCCGATATTATACTGCTCGTTCCATATTAATTGGTTACCCATGTGTTTTCCTCCTTTCTTCTATATCTTATTCCGCTTCCGTCATATTTTCCCCTATTTTTTACTTTTTTCTCCGTTTTTTTATTTCCGCGGGCGCATACTTCCACAGCAATCGAGTAGGGGAAATGCATTTCCCCTACTCTTGCGCCGGGCACCCGCCGGCTTCACCGGCATCTTCCCCTGGGTGCCCATGTACATTGGAAAAGCCGCAAAAACGTGTTATTTTTGCGGCTTACCATATTCCCATGTTCCTTGCTTATTCTTCCATTTTTTCCTCT
>CANTGP010000350.1 GCA_947653315.1 uncultured Lachnospiraceae bacterium | reverse complement strand
ATAATAAAGAATAACACGAGTCAAATAAAAATGCAAATAAGTTCTGCGTAACAGTCCAGCCTGAAATGTTATGAGAGGCGGACGCAAGGGAGGAATTCGTTTGCGGGACAGTCAGTTGCGCTGCTGCCGGCCACTAAAAAAACTCACGCACAGGCGTCCGCCCCCAACACAACATTTCAGGCTGAACCGTTACAACAATTCAACCTGAAATGTTACGAAACCAAAGACCAAAAGACAGGCATTGCAGTATGAAACCGCTTCCTATGAAGATTCCGCGGCATTTTCCGCAAATTTTGTGGTAACAAGATTTTCATAAGGAACCCGTTCGGAAAGCTCGCCGGATTCTTCCAAAATGTTCTGTAACAGCGTAAAGGCATCTTCCTCGAAAACTAAATTCTCTTTCCAGGTATCCTGCTCATAATAACGCGTTACAATGGCAGTAATGGTTTCCAAATCCGTTTCTTCAAACTGCGGCGCTATCGCCTTGGCGATTTCTTCGGGCGTATGGTCCTGCACATAGTCCATGCCTTTTTGCAGCGCATTGGTAAAAGACTGGATGAGTTCCGGGTTGGCATCGATAAAACTTTTCTTCGCACTGAATGCGGTATAAGGCACATAACCGGAATCTTCCCCCAGGGAAGCGACCACATAACCGTCCCCTTTGGCTTCCAGTGAAGTGGCGTGGGGTTCAAATTCCACGGTAAAATCCCCCTGTCCGCCGGAAAATGCCGCCGCGGTGGAACCGAAATCAATGCTTTGGTCAATGGCAAGGTCGGTTTTCGGGTCAATGTTGTTTTTCTTTAATATAAATTCAAACACCATTTCCGGCATACCGCCGGTACGGCACAACATTATGAAAAAATGTTACTATTATTTTTCCAAATCTATGTACCCCCTGATTTCTTCCCCTCCGGCAACTATGGCATAAGGTTTTAAGGGATTATCCGTCTTTTTCACAATACCCATGTCCACCAACTGGAGAAGAAACGGTCCCGATGACCTTGGGGAAACCATCCATCCCAATTCCTTTAGGCGGCGGCTCATATGTTTCACGGAAGTGTATCCCCTTGTCTGTTCTTCCTCCAGTACCACTTTCAACACATCCCGGAAAATATTTTTCTCGCTTTCAAGTTTCCTGGCCACTTCCTTTTCATCCACAAGTGCTGCCAGCCCATGACGGAGTTTGATTTCAAAAGAGCCGTCTCTGTCCACGATAATGCGGTCTATCAGTAATTCCACATCTTTGGCGGTCAGTTCCTTATCCGCAATCACCTTATCCAGTATATCAATGGCATTCGCAGCCGACCCTTCGCTTTCCTTTTGCTTCTCCTGTTCCAGTTCCAGCTCCCGGATCTGCTCCTGCAGCCTGCGTATCTGCCACAGGATATCCTTTTCCAGTTTTCCGTAAGTGGCTTCCCAAATATGCGCATTTTCCATATCCGCTGCCATCTTGGTTACTTTTTGTTCCAAAACCACTTCCAGCTTTCTTTGCTGCTTGGACAGGGAAGCATCCAGTTCCTTCCTAAGTCCTGCTTCCTGCTTCTCCCTTGTTTCCCTTTGCTCCAGCCTGTATTCCAGGATATCGCCGTAAAGCATTTCACGGCAGACCTGCAGGTAATGCAGTACGGCTTCCAGCAGTTCATTTTCATCCAACGTGTGCGCACTGCAGTACCGTTTTCCTTTTGCATTATATGTACGGCAGATAAAGTAGGTCTGCTGTCTTCTTTTTTTCCTGCGGACAAGGTTCATGCGGTTCCCGCAATCCCTGCAGAAAATACATTGACTGAAAATGCTGTAATTTACCCTCTGTCCCTTATAGTTATTCCGTATCCTCTTTACCATGATTTCTTGTGCCGTCCGGAAAGTCCCGGCATCTATGATGGCTTCATGGTGGTTTTCAAAAACATACTGTTCTTCCTTCGGAACCCTTAAATCCGTCCCGTGTATTGTTTTCCTTTCCCGTACATGCATACGCAGTGTCCCGACATAATTGTCATTTTTCAGGATTTCACGGACCATTTCCGAGGACCATCTTTCTGCCGCAGTGCCGGAAAACCCTTTGCTGCTCCTTTGCTTCATCAGAACGGAGGGGGTCAGAACCCCTTCATCATTAAGTATTTCCGCTATCTTCCGGTAACCGCTCCCATCCAAATACAAATGAAAAATCTTCCGGATAATCTTCGCTTCACTTTCCACCACGGATAATCCAAGTTTGTTATCAGGCATTACCGAATAGCCAAAGCAGGGACGTACCGCCAGCGTTCCTTCCTTCTGTCTTGCACGCAGCATCCGTTTTAGTTTCCGGCTGGTGTCCTTTACATACCGTTCATTATACCATGTCTTGATTCCTAATATGTCATCTTCTTCCGAATGGAAGGAGTCATAATTATCATCCACCAAAATCAGGCGGATTCCGCGTTCCTTAAAATCCTCAATCAAAAGAAGCACCTTTGCGTTATGCCTGCCAAGACGGGACAAATCCTTTGCCAGCACTGTGTCAACCAAACCGGAATCAATGTCTTCCAGCATTTTCTTCATTCCGGGGCGTTCAAATGTGTAACCGGATATATTATCGTCTTCGTAAAACACGTCAATCCCCATCCCCGCGGCGGAAGCATACTGCCTTACAATTAATTTTTGGTTTTCGATGGAGACATACTGTTTCCGGTCTTCATCCCTTGACAACCTTAGGTATCCTGCAGTCATCCCAATCCCTCCAGTCCATCCATCCCGCCGCTTTTATTTTTATCCATGATTAAAAAGCACTCCTCTCAACCCGTCATGGATATTTTCTTTTCCTTCCGTAATTACGATTACTTTCATTCCTTTCTTCGCATATGCTTCCTTCGCCTTTTTGATTTCCTCATCCGGCATGTTTCCTGTCCGAAACAGGTAATGTACGCTTTTGTTATTTGCCATAAGTACCCTCCTGACTCTTTTGTTGATTATATGAAGTATTGGCTGGAAAATTAACTGTTTTTGAAATAATGAACTTAATGTGATGCACGTAGGGGAACGTACATCCACATTTTAAGGTTATGGTTGTGGTTAAACATACACCACATTAAGTCCACTATTCTTCCGGATCCGAATTTGGTCTTCTTTTTATTAATTGCCGGTGGCAGTGGTTCTGCTCCACAGGTCGGTTACTGCGACAAAGCCCCTAATAAAGGGTGAAAATCGCAGTCCCGCCTCCCCCATTCTTATGACGGACACGCTGGTGTGTATCATTATCCCCATCCACGCTTCTTTGCACCATCCTTTACCAAGGGACAGTCAACAGAACGGTTTCCCCGCTCCCCTTACAGACGTTTCACTTCTAAAATATAATACGGTTCCTGGCGCTTACCTCTGTCTAAGCTCCACGTGAACAGACGTTACCGGACTTTATGAAATTGCCAAGGTTCTGCTTGCTTATATAATAAAAAGGTTTTGATATACCTTCTATTACCTTATCTGATTCCTAATTCGATAATATTCCTATTGTCATTATTCCAATCCCGTTTCCGTTTTGGGTCAACAAAAGCTGGGCATTACAAGGCATCTGTATGTCTCCTTACATTCCATAACTAAATATCATTTGCTTAACGTGATGCACGCAGCAACATCTCCCGCGTGCATCCATCATGTAAAAAGGGGAACTAGCATATAACCATGGAGCTTCAAAAACAAAGCAATTCGGCTGTTGTTAT
>CANTGP010000349.1 GCA_947653315.1 uncultured Lachnospiraceae bacterium | reverse complement strand
AGGACAATACAAAGATTCCTACGGAAATACAACTGCCGTATCCCATGTTGCTTTGATTAAAGGAAATCTGGTAACCGTACATCGCCATAACCATGGATGCCGTACCGGGTCCCCCCTTCGTCATAACGAAAATATTATCAAATGCTTTCATGTTGCCCGCGATGCAAAGGGTAATACATACCAGCATCGTATTCTTAATTAACGGAAGGGTTATGTACCATGCCTTCTGCATACCGTTTGCCCCGTCAATCTCGGCGCTTTCAAACACTTCGCCGTCAATGGACGCGATGGCGGAAAGCATAATCACCATATAATAACCGATAAACTGCCAAATCAACGGAATGGATACCAACAGCATGACTTTATCCGTTTCATTCAGCCAAACTTTACACAAATCCGGTCTTCCTATGGTTTTTAAGAACCAGTTAATGATACCGTACTGGTTATGGTAAATCATGTTCCAAATCAAACCGATGCAGACCGCCGAAATCGTACTGGGGAAAAACCCAAAAGTACGGTGCATCCCTTTCAGTTTTACCAGTTTGGAATTTACCATAATAACCAAAATAAAAGCGATACCAATCTGTCCGATAATACATGCAATTACCAAATAAATATTATGTCCGAACGCCTCCCAAAATGTCTTATCCGCAAACAGTGTCATATAGTTCTGCAATCCGGTAAAGGTTTTCTGTGGACCGCCTTTCCATTCAAAGAAGCTGTATACGAGAGCCGTCACCAGCGGTACAAACACAGTGAATACAAACATTGCTACGGGTACAAGGAGATACAAAAATATGGTTTTTCCTTTCGGCTTAATTGAATTTAACATTCCACAGCCCCTCTCTTTCCTGAAACTTTCTTTTTTCCGTATTTATGGATAGGAAAAATTTCCTGCAACCACCGTCCCGCCTATGTGGAATTGACTTCTGTCCACCTGATAGAAGTTGACCCCTGTCTACTTGACAGAGGTCAATTCAGGCAGAACGGCTTTTGCAGTCATTATTTTTCTGCTAAAATTACTCCATTCTTTGAAAACAATTCCGCCGCATTTTAATAGTTGGCTTCATATGCTTTCTGTGCATTTGCCGCTACGTCCTCCGGTGTCATATCGCCGTTCATCATAGTCTGCAAATCCGTATTCAGTACATCCCAAACCGCATTCGTGATATAAGAGTCATAAATTTCACAGGTTTCCGTATTTACGTAAGACCAGTTATAAAAATCCTGTGTAATCTGGTCAAAAGCGCTAAGGTCAACATCCGCAACCTTGGTCAGACCGCCCAATGCATAATTTTCCGCTACATATGTTGCAAATTCGGGTCCCGTGATATATTCCGCCAAATCAATGGCTGCCGCCAGTTTTTCCGGCTCATCTGCGAGTTTTGCATTGATTGCGATTGCATAACCAAGTCCGATATTTTGGGAATTGGGAGCTTTCGTTGCATCCGCAGGCTGGGGAAGAACCGCAAAGCCCATGTTATTCCATTTTGCTTCATCCGCTTCTTTCAGCGTAGCCCAAATGTAGGACTCATCCCAGTTACCGCCGATAAATGCAGCCGCATCGCCGGAGATGTAATATTCACGCGCGTCTTCATTGGTTACTACGTTAAAGTCTTCGTTGAAAATCTTGGTCTGCGTAAACAAACGCTGTGTCTCTGCCAAAGAGCTTACAAATTCCGCATCCGTGAAAGCTGCGCCGCCCTTTGCAACCAGGCTCATGAACCAGTCAGGACCGGTGTAACGGTTGCCGAGTGTGGACAGGAAGCAGGAGTTTGCCTGCCATTTACCGCCGTTACCGAATGCAACCGTGGTAATGCCTTTTCCGTTAAAGTATTCGGATGCTTTTTCCACGTCCGCCCATGTGGTCGGGAAGGAATCAAATCCGGCTTCTTTCCACATAGCCTTATCATAAATCACAACCGTACAGGTACCGCCTGTCAGCGCCGGATATCCGTAAATGGAATCCCCAACCGTAAACGGTGCGAAGTATGCCTGGTTATAGTCCGCATAATAAGGAGAAGACTTAATGTCATTTGTCAAATCATAAACCAATCCCTGGTTTGCCCAGTCAATGGTATTCATACCCTGGAGCAGGAATACGTCCGGAAGGTCGTCCGCTGCCGCCAAAGTTGCAATCTGCGTTTTATATTCCGCATTTGCCAATACGTTCTGCGTCAGTGTAATATCCGGATGCGCTTCATCCCAAAGTCCCAACGCGGTACGGAATCCGTCAGATCCGCCGTTTCCTTCGGATTCTTCCGAAGTGGAATAATGCATAATCTCTAATTCGCCTGTATAAGTAACATCGCCCGTAGCTGCCGCCGCATCTTCTGCCGGCGCTTCCGCAGGTGTTTCTGCCGGTGTTTCCGCAGGCGCCTCGGCAGGTGTTTCTGCCGGTGTCTCTGCGGGTGCCTCTGCCGCAGGTGTCTCTGCCGGTGCATCCCCGCCGCCGCATCCGGCTAACACGGATGCTACCATGGCCGTTGAAAGTAATAATCCAAGTAACTTCTTTTTCATAATGAATCCCTCCTTGAAATTTTATTTACATCTTTCTGATAGTCTGACCTTCAAATACCGTTCCCCGCACGTTCGTGATTTCACGGACTGCCGTCTTCGGATGCTCGATCAAATCTATCAATTTTTCTGCCGCATACTGACCAAGATGCAACGTATCCTGTTTTAACGTCGTCAGAAACGGAGCCACATACCTGGCGATACGGATGCCGTCATACCCTACCACGGATATGTCTTCCGGTATTCCCAGCCCGCGCTCCCTGATGATGTTAATCCCTCCAAAAGCGGATAAATCATCGGGATACATAATGCATGTCGGGGGTTTCTTTAAATCCAGCAGCTTTTCCGTTGCCTTGGCCGCCCCTTCCACATCCCGGTATTCGCTTTCCAAAATGTAATCATCCGGTATCTCCAATCCGAGCTTTTCCGCTGTCCGGAAGAAACTGGAAACCCTGCTTCTCGTGACGTGTGAATCAGCGCCATGGATGTAAGCAATCTTACGGTGGCCCATTGTATATATGTAGGAAAGTAAATCCTCAATTCCCTTCACGTTATCGGACATCACCGCCATTCTGTCATTGAACATATAATCGACTGTCACCAACGGAATATCGCTCTGTACCAGTTCCAATACCTCCGGATCCCTGAAATCCACACATGCAATCACGACCCCGTCAAACCCCCTGTACCTGGCATGTTCCAAATAACTCATGCGCTGCTTCCTTGACTTATTACAATTTAAGAAAGTCAAATCATAAGCATTCTGCTCCACGGTTATCTTAAAACTGTCCAGGACAGCCGCAAAATAATCATGGGTAAGCCCGTTGTTCGCTTCGTCCGTGAAAAGCACGCCGATGTTAAAACTGCGCTTTGTCTTCAATGTCCTGGCAAACAGGTTCGGATGGTATCCCAGTTCATCCGCCTTAAACCGGATCATGGCTTTTCTTTCCTCGCTGATATCCGGATGATCATTCAGCGCTTTACTCACCGTTGCGATGGATACCTGACATTCCTTTGCAATATCTTTCAATGACACCATATCGCCTACCTCCTGTCCATTGCTTTCTTTATACCCGCCCCCTATCAATATACAACAGGTTGTAGCGTAAACGATATACTTAAACGTTTTCTACGATTTCATTATATGCTTTCTGTATATTTTTTGCAACCTCTTTTTTTAACTTTCAATTGAT
>CANTGP010000348.1 GCA_947653315.1 uncultured Lachnospiraceae bacterium | reverse complement strand
ACTGTTACGCAGAACTTATTTGCATTTTTATTTGACTCGTGTTATTCTTTATTATATTATTTTTGGGAAGCGTAAGGAAGACGACATGAAAATAAACGAATCCATCTGGAAAGAATTATTAACCGACGACGGTCATATGGGCACTGTCCGTTTTGACCCTAAATACACCGCCCTCCCCCGGAAAGAGGGGACGATCCAATTGCTGAAAGACATGGGAGTCAAAAACGTCATCCATATCGGCTGCTGCGGACATCTGTGCAATATAAAGAAACAAATGGAAAGTCATTCGCATTTCCACTCCATGTTAATCCGTTCTTTTGAAAAAGTAATCGGATTTGACATTAATAAGGAAGCGGTGGATTACCTCCTGTCCTTTCATATCCCTGACGTCTATGCCATGGATTTCGTGCAGGAACACGAGACGGTTTCCGAAATCATTGGCCGTGTATTCGGTACGGAGCCTTATGCCATCCTTTTACCGGAAGTACTGGAACACATCGAAAACCCGGTTTCTTTTCTGTCGGAAACGGTACGGTATTACGGAAGTCCCGCCAACCGGCTGGTCATATCGGTACCCAACGCCTACGGTTTCGGAAGGGTCTGTGATGCCCTGATCCATAATAAGGAATTTATCAACATGGACCACAAATATATGTTCACACCCACAACCCTGTTAAAAGTGATGTGTACGGCCGGCATCATTCCCGACGAACTCCAATTTTTGGATTTGTATAAATACTCCAAGATTTTCAAAAAGCCGATGCTGGGAAATACCATTTTGGCATCAGGGTATTTTCCAAAGCAATGAACCAAATGCCGTGCCCGCACGGACATTTCGCTGCAAAGGGATTTTGGGCTCTAATAAATATACGGCGTTTCCGACATACTCAGCAAAATTTTGTTCCCCCACCTACTTCCGCTTCACCTTCCCGGCAACCATCCCCCACACATACCGGAACTCCCTGCACTTTCCGAACACTGCCAGGAACACTCCGTTATACACCAGCGAAACCACTATGACCATCACCGCAAACATGGGAACGGTCACTGCCGTCATCATCCGGCTTTTTACCCAAACCAGCAGTGCCAGCACCAGCGCATTGACACCGGCATATTTTAAGGACTCCCAAAAATATCCGTAGGCCGCTTTCCCAAAACACACCCGGTATATAATAAACGGTTTCGTGATATTGGCAATCAGCCCCGAAACAATCGTCCCGATATAAATCCCCACCAGCCCGATTTTCTGCACTAATACAATTGAAACCACCAAATTTACGGCGCCCTGGAGCAGCGGCAGGTACTTATCCTGCTCGAATACTCCCGCCGCCGTCTTGTAATTGGATAACACAATACGTTCCCCTTTAAAATAATAATCCACCATAATGCACCCGATGACCAAATCAGGGAGCACCCTGGATTCCCCTACCCATAAAACAATCAACGGCGTCAGCAAAAGGTAAAAACCGATGGCGGAGAAACCGTAAATCCAGCACGCCGCAAACCGGTACACCCGGAACATTTGGTACTGTTTTTCCTGATTCTCCGTGGCGATTAAATTGCCGAACCCCGACAGCACGGAATTAAAAATGATATTCACAAAATTGGATACCGAGGAAATCACATAATTGTAAGTACCCACAAACCCCACGGTGGTCACGTCGATAAAAGCCCCGATAATCATCGTATCCGTCTGCAGCCTTGCCATGTCCCCCACTTTATGGCATACCAGCGCTTTCGTCTGGCTGACGATTTCCCCCACTTCCTCCTTGGACAGCTTTTCCACGTTCTTTTCCTTAAGGTAAGGGTACATCCGGTCCAAATAAACGCTGGCGAAAATCTTCTGCGCCAGTTCCGCCCCCGCCGCCGTAAACAGGTACAGGTAAAAATTCGGCATCAACAGAAGCCCCGCAATCTGCAAGGTCACCGTCACCGCCTTCGTCACCGTGATAATGTTCGTTTGGATATAATTCTTCTGCTGGGCATTCACTAAGCTGTATTTGTAGGACACGAAATATGTGCTTACCGTATTAAAGAGGAAAATAAAATAATACAGGGTTAAATCCCGCCAGGAATTGCTACCGGGATCTTCAATCAAATATTTTAAAAACGGCGCAAGCGCCACGCCGATTGCCGCCACCACGCAGCCGATGGTGCGGTACGCCTTCTTATACAGCAGCATGTAGGATTTTATTTTCTCATATTCGTTCCTTGCCACCGGTCCGTAAAGGCTGAAATTAAAAGCCGTCCCGATTCCAAGCTCCGCCAAAGACAGCACGGTCAGGATATTGGTGAAATAATCGTTTACCCCTGTCAGGGTATCGCCCAAACGCCCAATGAAAATCTGCCGCAGCAGCGCCCCCAGCAAAAGGGTGACAATATTTCCCAGCCACCCGAATGTAATGTTTTTTGCCGCGTATTTTACCCTTCCCATAGCCGTTCCACTTCTTTCCCTGCCTGCAGCGCCCTTTTCTTATATTCCGGCATCACCCTCTGCAAATCCCGGCGGATATCTTCCTCGTAATCCCTCAGCCATTCAAACGCGCCGATTAAGTCTTCTTTTTCCCTAAGCTGCTGTACCGGAAGCACATAATTATCATAATTTCCGAACAAATCCCTGGCGATTCCTTTCGCCTTTACCGAATATCCCACTGTCAGCGTGGGAACCAGGGAAGAATAGGCGGCAATCGTGGCATGGGTCCTCGCCCCGATGAACATACGGCACCTTGCGATATATCCCTTTAATTCCTCACAGGATGCGTCCCCGACCATGACCACCCGTTTGCCGGTGCGGAATTCGTCATACAGTTCCCTTAACGGCTTCCTGTCGTCATTCCTTTCCCAAACCACATGGGGAATCAGGGCAATCTGCATATCCGTCGTGCGGATGATATGTTCCACCAGTGCCCGGTAACTTGCCATGGTGATTCCGGCTTTCGTCTCGCTGTCACGGATCATCGGACTGACATTGATTCCGACGGTATTCCCTGCGGCAAACCCTTCCGGCAGCGGCAGTTCCTTTGTTCCGAGCGTAAATGCCGGGTCGGGGCAAAGGCGCAGCTTTTCCTCCGGTACCACGTTCTTTAAGGCATCATAGGTAATGGATTCCCGCGCGATGATGAGGTCGTAGAGGTTCATGTCCTCCGCCATTTTCCTGCGTGCGTTTTCCTTGGCCGCATCCGTTCCCTGCGCCGCCCCTGCTTCTCCGGGCAGCAGTTCCGGCTCGATGGAGCAGCCAAGCAGCACCGTCTTCACGCCCCTGTCATGGAACGCACGGTTTGCCAGCATCAAATCCTTTACCATCATATCATAACAGTAATTATCGCCTCCTATGGAAACCGCCAGCGGATATTTTCCGGCAGTTTTTCCCCCGTCCCTCCTGCAAAACGGTTTTTCAAACACGGTACGGTAGCGGTAACGCAGAAAAGATTCCGCATCCCCCGTCAGCTTCCTCCATCCGTAATACATCACATGGGCCGCCTTATGCTGGGAAAAATGCCTCTCCTGCGCCAGTTCACAAAGCGCGGTTCCCCCTGCGGGCGCCAAAGAATACCTCTTGTCCTCCCTCTCGCTGTTCGTCAGCACCAACGGCTTTTCCCGCAGCATATGGCAAAGACTGTTGACAATCGCCTCACAACCATGGTTGCCGCTTCCCGCATGCATATACAGTACTATTTTTTTCTCCGGCATAGACAGTTCCTTTCCCTTATT
>CANTGP010000347.1 GCA_947653315.1 uncultured Lachnospiraceae bacterium | reverse complement strand
TTTCCCCTACTCGCGCGCCGGGCACCCGCCAGCTTCGCTGGCATCTTCCTTGGGGGGCCCGTGTGCATAAAAACAGGACTTTCACCTTTTGCATTTCCGGTGTCCGTCCCGCTTTTATTTTCTTCGGTTCCTGCCGCTATTTTACGACCTTTACTTCCACTTCCCCTGCGCCCGCAAGCTCCACGCTTAAGTTTAACTTGCCTCCGAGGTTCGTCTTCATCCTTCCGATATTTTCCCCGTTTAAGAACACTTCATATTCGGTCTCATCCTGAAGTCCTACCGTAATCTGCGCATCTTCGTCGCCTTCCACCAGAAAACGGATACCCTCCGGTGTCTCCGTAAACCCGTTCACGCTGGTACCCGGTACCGACTCATACACAAACATACCGTTCCTCTCCAGTTTTGTCATCGTCTTATAAGTCTTGACCTTGTATAAATCCCCGCCAAACTCATAATCCTCCAGCTTCGCTTTTTCCTTCAATTTGTGGTTTCCAAAGCTGATTGCTCCTCCATCTTCCGTGCGAAGTAATTCTTCTACCGCTGCCATTTCCTTATCCTCCTAAGTATCTTCCTCGCCTTTGCCGGATCATTCCGGACCATATCTACAATTAGTATAATATATTTTGAATAGTAATTCCACAAAAAAATTCATATAATTCCCAAAGCGCGTTTAAAAAAAATGCTTCCCTATTTCACATGAAACGCCACTTTCTTATCTTTGATGCCTGCGCTTACGTCATCGCCCGGCTGGATATTCCCTGCCAGAATTTCTTCCGCCAACGCATCCTCAATCACCGTCTGCACCGCACGTTTTAACGGCCGCGCCCCCATTTTAAGGTCTGCATGGGTATCCACGATATACTCCTTCAATGCGGGTGTAATCGTCAGGTTAATATCCATCTGCTCCTTGCACCGTTTCGTCAGGTTTTTGGATAACAGTGTAATGATCTGCTTCATGTCCTCCTTGGTGAGCGGATGGAATACCATGATTTCATCGATACGGTTAATGAATTCCGGCTTAAAGAGCCGCTTCACTTCCTCCATGACCCCCGATTTCATTTTGTCATAGTCCTTCTTCTCATCCGACTGCACGGAAAACCCCAGGTTTTTCGGATCGATAATCCTCTGCGCGCCCGCGTTGGACGTCATAATCAGGATGGTATTTTTGAAATTCACCTTGCGCCCTTTGGAATCCGTAATATGACCGTCGTCCAATACCTGAAGCAGAATATTAAACACATCGGGATGCGCTTTCTCCACTTCATCAAACAGCACCACCGAATAAGGATTGCGCCTTACTTTCTCGCTAAGCTGCCCGCCTTCGTCAAACCCGACATAACCCGGAGGGGAACCTATCATCTTGGAGACGGAATGCCCCTCCATATATTCCGACATATCCACACGGATCAGGGCGTTTTCCGAACCAAACATCGCTTCCGCCAATGCCTTGCTAAGTTCCGTCTTTCCCACTCCCGTGGGACCCAAAAAGAGGAAAGAACCGATAGGACGGTTGGGGTCCTGCAGGCCCACGCGTCCCCTGCGCATGGCTTTTGCCACTGCCGTCACCGCTTCTTCCTGCCCGATCACCCGCTTGTGGAGAATGGATTCCAGCTTTAACAGGCGTTCGCTTTCCTTTTCCGCCAGTTTTTTTACCGGTATCTTTGTCCACATGGCGACCACTTCCGCAATTTCGTTTTCCCCCACCACATACCTGCGTTCTTCCTGTGCCTTGTCAAACCGCTGTTTCATCCGGTCGTATTTCTTTACCAGTTCATCCTGGCTGCGCTTTAACTCACCCGCCTGACTGAAGGCTTCCATGCGGATGGAACGCTCGATCTGTACGTCGATTTTCGCAATCTGTTCCCCCAGCTCCTTCATTTTATCCGGCATACGCATCGTCTTTAAGCGCAGTGCCGAAGCCGCCTCGTCAATTAAGTCAATCGCCTTGTCCGGCAGGTTCCGGTCATTGATATAACGGGTGGAAAGGCGCACCGCCGCTTCCAGCGCGTCATCCTCAATCGTCACATGATGATGCTCCTCATATTTGCCCGCCACGCCCTTTAAAATGCGGACGGCTTCCTCCTCGGTGGGTTCCTCCACATTGACCGGCTGGAACCGGCGCTCCAATGCGGCATCCTTTTCCACGTATTTCCGGTATTCGGTTATGGTGGTGGCGCCGATTAACTGGATCTCCCCCCTCGCCAGCGAAGGCTTCAGGATATTGGAGGCATCGATGGCGCCTTCCGCCCCTCCTGCGCCGATGATGGTATGCATCTCGTCCAAAAACAGGATGACATTACCGTCTTCAATCACCTCTTTAATCACCTTCTTAATCCGTTCCTCAAATTCCCCCCGGTATTTGCTGCCCGCCACCATGCCGGACAAATCCAGCGTCAGCACTCTCTTGTTCTGCACCGTAAACGGTACTTCCCCCGATACGATGCGCAGCGCCAGTCCTTCCACCACGGCGGTTTTGCCGACCCCCGGTTCCCCGATCAGGCAGGGATTATTCTTCGTCCTCCGGCTTAAGATTTGGATCACCCTGCCGATTTCGTCTTCCCTGCCGATGACGGGATCCAAATCACCCGTCCGCGCCAGTGCCGTAAGGTCACGGCTGTACTGCTCCAATACGGAAGCGCCTCCTTTGCGCCTGCCCCCGGATTTCTTCCCCAAATCCTCTTTATACAGGGAACCGTCCGCCCCCATGGCAACCAAAGTATCCACATACACTTTCTGGGCCGATACCCCCAGCGTGTTTAACAGCCGCACCGCCACGTTTTCCCCTTCTTTAATCAGGGAAAGCAGGATATGTTCCGTTCCCGTCCTGCCGGACCCAAAACGCTCCGCCTGCCTGTGCGCCTCCTCCAGCACTTTTAAGGAACGGGGGGAATATCCGTCCCGGTCCCTTGCCAGCACCCCCTTATCCGGGGTAATCAGGTCCCTTATCATTTCCAAAAGCTGGATTTCATCCAAACCGTTTGCCGTCAGTACCTTAGCCGCCACCCCGGTTCCTTCTTTTAGTAGCCCTGCCAGGATATGTTCCGTCCCTACATAACCCTGCCGTAAACTCACTGCGGTCTTCTCCGCCAACAGCAGCGCTGCTTTCGCCTTATCCGTAAACTGTGACTGCATCAATTCAGACCTCCATAATCTTCATATATTTCATCTATAAGAGCATGCACTTCTTCCCTGGAAATATTCCTGCAAATCCCTTTTGCCAAAATAACTTTCAACTCCCGGCGCAGCTCCACCACGGCGTCCAGCCGGTCGGCATCAATGGCAACCACCGCGCCCCTTCGTCTGTCCACTTTAACAAAGCCTTCCTGTTTCAGTACAGTATATGCCTTATTCACCGTATGCATGTTAATACCGATATCCTCCGCCAACTGCCTGACGCTCGGAAGCCCGTCCCCCTCCCGTATCCTGGACGTGGCTATCCCAAGGATAATCTGGTTCCTTAACTGCAGATACAACGCTTCTTCACTGTTAAAATCAATTTCAATCATCATGTCAAACCAATCTTCCTTTAGGTATCCGTGTGCAATCGGGTAAGGAAGGGCATCTTCCCTACCCGCGCGCCGGGCACCCGCCAGCTTTGCTGGCATCTTCCTTGGGGTGCCCGTGTGCAATCGAGTAGGGGAAGGTTTTTCTCCCCTACTCGCCGCGCGCCCCGTGCGCCGCTTTAGCGGCATCTTCCTCTGCACGGGGCTGTGCA
>CANTGP010000346.1 GCA_947653315.1 uncultured Lachnospiraceae bacterium | reverse complement strand
GGTTATACTTACATGTTCGGACACTGCGGCAAGAAACTGCTCTTTATGGGACAGGATTTTGCACAGGAAAGGGAATGGAGCGAAGAAAGGGAACTGGACTGGTACCTTTTGGGAGAGCCTTTGAACAAGGGAATGCATGAATACGTGAAGGAGCTTCTGCATATGTACCGGAAATATCCGTGCATGTACGAGGCGGACAACAGTTGGGACGGTTTTGAATGGCTGAATGCGGACGATGCGGAACAGAGTACTTACAGCTTTTTCCGTAAATCGGCGGACGGGAAGAACAATCTCCTGTTTGTGCTGAACATGACCCCGATGAAGCGGGAAGGCTATCAGGTAGGCGTGCCGAAAAAGAAAAAATACAAACTGCTGTTAAACAGCGACGACGTGCGTTTCGGCGGGAACGGTAATGTGATACCCGCGGAACTGTCCGCCGTGAAGGAAGAAGAACCGGTAAACTATAAGGATTACAGTATTACGTTTGACTTACCGCCTTATGCGGCTGCTGTTTTTGTCTTCTAAAGGTTAAGGAATCGTTTTATTGTGCCGAAATAAAGGGTGAGCGCTTTTACGTGCTCACCCTAAAATAATCCCTATTTCTACACAGGACGGAGAGAATATGAATATAGTGTTTGAAAACGGCAGGGCGGGAAACGATACGGCGAACCGGATTCCCGATGCCAGACCCAATGTAGACAGGGCAACAACTTCACAGGTAAACTCCCAAGGAGTATTCGCATTAGACATTTCTGGCACAGTTATGGATAACACCGCTTATGAAGGTCAGGGAAAGACCGCGGAAGATGTTATGCAGGATGCGGGGCAGGCGGACGTTGCCACGCAGAAAGACTATATGGTAGTAATGTCTAATGTTATGTCTGACGAAGATTTTGCCAAACTTCAGGAAGAAGGATACCAACCCGGCAGCACGGAGCTGGAAACGGTGGTTACGATTATCGATGAAATTAAGGCGGCTTTGGTAAAAGGCGGCGGCAGCATAGCGGGTTATACCGATGATTTGGATGTGGAAACGCTGACAAAGATTACGGGAAGCGCGGCATTCGCAGAGGAAATCGTAAAGCAGTTCGCTAAAAACGACATACCTGTCACAAAGGAAAACGTGCAGGATGTGATGAAAGCCTGCGGCACGGTGACACAGCTTCATTCCTTAAGCGACGGCGTCATCAAATACATGATCCGTAACGGGATGGAGCCTACCGTCGAAAATATTTACCGTGCGCAGTACAGCGCTTTGGCGGATGCGGATAAACAGGGCAGGGGATATTACCAGGATACTGCGGGCTATTATGCGAAGAAGGCGGAAGCCTGCAACTGGCAGCAGTTACGGCCCCAAATGGAAAAGGTCATTGAGCAGGCAGGACTTACCGTTTCGGAAGAAACGCTGGGCGACGCCAGATGGCTGATTGAAAAAGGGATGCCCCTTACGGAAGAATCCCTGCATGCGCTTTATGAATTGAAAAACCTGGAAATTCCCGGAACCATGGAGGAAATCGTATCCGCGGCTTCGGCGGCAATCGCCGACGGGAAGAAAGCCACGGCGGCAAATCTGGCGGACGACAGGACCGCTTTGGAAAAAGCGGTGGAATATATGGAAGACGTGAACGCCATCACTGACGAAGCGGTGGACCGGGCGGCGGCGCAGGGACAGATTTTGAACCTGCAAAGCCTTAAGGCATGCCAAATCCGGTTAAGCGTAAGCGTCAGGGCGGAAAGCTATGCGGTAAGCGTAAACGGCAGGCGTTTGATGGAGGAAGTAAGGCTGCAAATGACGGTGGAAGCCAACCTCCGCCTGATTAAACGCGGGTACTCCGTGGATACGGCACAACTGGAAGAACTGGTGGACGCGCTAAAAGCCGTAAACGGGCAGACGGAAGAAAAGCTGTTCGGCGAAGGCGGCACCGGAGTGGCGGGCAGCAGGACGGCGCTTTATAAAGAAACGGTATCCACGGTATCCGAATTGGCGGGTATGCCTGCGGGACTGGTGGGAAGGCTTTATTTCCAAAACGGGGTCCGGCTCAGTATGACATCCGTGTCATTTACGGGGGAATCGTTTACCCTGAGGGCGGCATACGCGGAAGGCGCGGCGTTGCGCAGCGCTTATGAAAAAGCGGGGGAAAGCTACGAACCGCTGATGACTGCCCCCCGGGCGGATTTGGGCGATTCCATTAAGAAGGCGTTTGCCAACGTGGATGATCTGTTACAGGACATGAATATGGAAACCACCGAAGCCAACCGGCGTGCCGTGCGGATTTTGGGTTATAATCGGATGGAAGTATCGGAAGAAAACGTGGAAGCCGTGAAGACGGCGGACCTTACCATCCACCGGGTATTGGATAAAATGACGCCTGCGGCGACGATGCAGATGATCCGGGAAGGGGTGAACCCGCTTTCCATGAACATGCAGGAATTGGAAACCTATTTGAACAACCAGCAGAGGAATCCTTCGCAGGAGTTGGAGAAATACAGCGAATATTTATATAAACTGCAGAAAAACCATTCCGTCACCGGCGCGGAGCGGGAAGCCTACATCGGCATCTACCGCCTGTTCCGCCAGTTGGAGAAAACGGACGGCGCGGCGATTGGCGCATTGCTGCAGCAGGGGGCGGAGCCTACGGTGAAAAACCTGTTGTCCGCCATGAGGAGCAGTAAGCGGCGCGGCATGGACGTAACCGTAAACGACGGATTCGGTGGCGTGGAATCTTCTTATTCGGAGAAAGGCAAGAGTATTTCCGCACAGATTGAGGACGGTATCCGGGAAAGCTATTACCAAAAGCTGGCATCGGAAATTTACGATAAGCTGGACGGCGGGAAAATGGCTTCGTTACCGGCGGACGGCGAAGTAAGTCTGGAGCAGTTTGCGCAGATGTTGCAGGAAGCGCCGCCGGATGAAGAAGCGGACCGGGAATACGTGAAACGGCAGGTTCGGCAGTTCCGTCAGGATGCTTCCGCCGAGGATGCGGTAATCCGCGAACTATTGGAGTTTGACCAGCCGGTTACGGTAGACCATCTGTTGGCGGCAGGGCTTTTGCGGAAAGAACGCGGCAAAGCGGCGGGAAGGCTGCAGGAACTTGCAGGGGAAACGGACAATCGGGAAACCGGGGATGCGGGGGAGTCCCTGAAAAATTCCCTAAAGGAAGCGGTGGAAAACCTGCAGGAGAACCTGACGGATGCGGAAGCGGCACAGACCGCTTACGGACAATTGGAACAGGTATACCGGAACATACTGGAAGCCGCCGTGTACGGACAGGAACCCGAGCGCGTGGATTTGCGTGAAATCAGCCGCCTGTACAAACAGATTTCCCTGAATGCGGGCATGGCGAAAGAGGAGAATTACGAAGTGCCGGTGGAAATCGGCGGCGAGGTGACTTCCATTAACCTGAAAATCCTGCATAAACGCGGGGAGAATGGCAGGGTGGCGGCGGCCATGGAGACGGAACGTTACGGAAAAGTGGCGGCGCAGTTCCACATTACGGTCAGGGAAGGCGCCGGATACCGGATAAGCGGCTACATAGCCTGTGAATTCCGGCAGACGCAGCAGCTTTTGGAACAGTCCGGGGAAGGATTAAGGAAAATGTTCGAAAGTGCCGATATAAAAGTAGCGGGATTAAATTTCATACAAAACAGCACCCTGGACTTGTCCGCGGTATCCCAAACGGCGGGCAGGGAAATAAATACCGGGAATACCGGGAATCTTGGTATGGAACATGCCCAAACGGCGGA
>CANTGP010000345.1 GCA_947653315.1 uncultured Lachnospiraceae bacterium | reverse complement strand
CTTTTTCAAAGTGGAATTTAGTCTTGCAAAGTGGAATTCACTTTTTCAACTCACCGAATTTTCCGGATTCATGGTTTGAATTTCCGGGTCCGGCGTTTTATGCTGCCGTTTGCCAATAGACATGCATTTTTGTGCATATTGCATACTTGCCGGAACTGCCGATATCCGGTATAATAAAACATACGGGCGGCAGCCATTCTTAATAAACGGATTATATATTCTGTAATCCGGATTCCAGGAAAAATATAACATGAATAAAAGGGGAAGCAGGAGTTTGAAAGCAAACAGCTAAAGCGTTATGGAAAAAACTAAAGAAAAGGAGGAACCATGCATTTTTTATCGGAAATATATTGGGACAGAGGGGCGGGATATGTGAACCAGGATTCCGTTTCGCTTCAGGAAGTGGGAATCTGCCGGGAAAAAGTTGTTTTTGTATTAGTTTGCGACGGAATCGGCGGGTTGGCACAGGGGGAGAACGCAAGCGGTTTTGTGGCGGAACGGATGACGGAGTGGTTTTACACGGAAGGAATCCCGATGATCAGGAAAAAGAAAGGGCGCAAAAAGCTGGTGCGGGCGGGTTTGCGTGCGCTGTACGGATGCAATGCCGAGATGAATGCTTATGCCGGACGTCAGGGGATGAAATTCGGCACCACGGTAACGATGCTTCTGTTGCAGGGAAAACGGTATGTGCTTTGGCACAGCGGCGATACGAGGATGTACCGTATTTTTGCGGGACTGCGCGGGTTAGGAATGAAACGCCTGACCGTGGACCATACGGTGGATAACCGCACGTTGGTGCGTTGTGTCGGTAGTTTTCCCTGGAAAGAACCGGATGTGCGGTTTGGGAAAATAGCGAAGAACGATGTGCTGCTGCTTTGTTCCGACGGCTTCCGCAACCGGATAACGGAAGAAAAAATAAAAGAAGCCCTGCATCCTTCCTTTTTGGTTTCCCAGGAACAGATGGGGATGCGTCTGCGTGAACTTGCCGGATATGTTAAGCGGCACGGGGAAACGGATAATATTTCCGCAGTTGTGCTCAAAGGCTGTTAAAGGAAGAAAGGAAAAGGGAATGGGACAAAAAGATATGGAAAGAGAATCGAAAGACACGGAAGACGCAAAAAGGGAGGAAACAGAAAACGGTGGATTTACGGCTGTGTCCCTGAGAGGGAAATATGTATTGGGCAGGGAACTTGGAAGCGGCGGCAGCGGGACGGTATTCCAGGCATATGACCGGCACTTGGAATGTCCCGTGGCAGTGAAACGCTTCCGGACGGGAGACGGGATACCGGGACGGGAGCTTTTAATGTTAAAGGAATTGCGCCATCCGGCATTTCCAACCGTTATTGATTACCTGGAGGAAGACGGATTCCGGTATTTGGTGATGGAGTATATTGAGGGAAAGAATTTGGCGGATTATATCAGGGAGGAAGGAGCCGTGGGGCAGGAACAGGCGGTGAAATGGGCGCTGGAACTGGCAGAGGTGCTGCTTTACCTCCATGAAAGGGAATGCCCGGTTGTTTACCGCGACATGAAGCCGTCGAACGTGCTCATAGATAGGAAGGGGAACGTGCGGTTGGTGGATTTCGGTACGGCATTCCTGTGCTATCAGGAAGGGGCGGGGGAATATGCCGGAGGAACATGGGGGTATGCGGCTCCCGAACAGTTTGGCGCAGGCAGCAGCCGGGGGGTGGATGTCAGAAGCGATGTCTATGGGCTGGGCGCTACACTGTTCCATATGCTGACCGGCTGTGATCCGTCGAAACCGCCGTTTCTTATGCAGCCCATACGCTTTTATGACCGCAGGCTGTCGGCGGAATTGGAGCGCATCGTCGGAAAGGCAACGGAACGGGAAAAGGAAAACCGCTATCCGAACATACGGCGGATGAAACAGGCGTTGGAAAATTACGGGAAAGGGGACCGGGTCAGGGAATCTGCGGCAAAAGCAGTGAAACTGTCATACGCTGCGGCATTGGGCGGATGCATATTTGTATTTTTCAGGTTGTGGGCATGGATGGAATGGCTGGAAATGCAGGGGTACCGAAAGACAACGGGAACCGGATCTGGCGAGGCGGAAAAATGGCTGCTGCTTGCGGCCGGAGGTGTGCTGCTGTTGTGCATGGGAAAGGGTATGGCGGTAAAGTGGTCTGCCAGAGGGTACCGGAGCATCCGGCAGGAGAAAAACGTACTGCTGACTGCCAAAAAGGGAAAAGGCTTGGCAAACGGTCTGTTGTTCGTGCTGTTGGCGGCAGGAATGGCTGGCGGTATCCGCGTATCGGCAAAAGGAAATCCCATGGAAGCCATGGGGGAGATGAGGGAGGAAGCATCGGAACAGGACTTATTCGTTGTGGTGCGGGGAGGCAAAGGCAAGAAACTGTTAATACGCTATGACGCGGAATATCCACTGACCGAAACATTGAAACTGGAACTGCCGTTAAAAAATTTTGCGCAGGGGGAGCATTATGAACTGCGGCTGGAATGTACCAACCGGGGGACGGGGGAAACCAGCAGCCGAATTTTCTACCTGAAAGGGCTTGAACCCTGACCGGCAAATGAGGTATCATAAGAATATGCGGATTCGGAAACGGATAATGAAAAAATATAATAAAAAATTATAATAAAAAAGTATAATAAGCGGGGGCAGGCATATGCACAGAAAACATACGAAAACCATACAAATCGGGGATAAGATTATCGGCGGCGGCAATCCCATCCTGATTCAGTCCATGACGAACACGAGGACGGAAGACGTGGCGGCAACGGTGGGGCAGATCCGCCGGCTTGAGGCGGCGGGATGCGAGATCATCCGCTGTACCGTACCCAATATGGAAGCGGCGCTGGCGTTTCGGGAGATAAAGAAGCAGATTTCCATTCCTTTGGTGGCGGATGTCCATTTTGATTCCAAGATGGCAATTGCCGCGATGGAGAACGGCGCGGACAAGATAAGGATTAATCCGGGCAACATCGGCGGACGGGATAAAGTCGCCGATGTGGTGAAAGCGGCAAAAGAAAGAAATATTCCAATCCGTGTGGGCGTCAACAGCGGTTCCCTGGAAAAGGAACTGGTGGAAAAATACGGCGGCGTTACGGCGGAGGGCATTGTTGAGAGCGCATTGGACAAAGTACGGATGATTGAGGATTTGGGATATGACCGTTTGGTGATCAGCATTAAGTCCTCGGACGTGATGATGTGCATCAAAGCCCATGAGATATTGGCAGGACAGACGGATTATCCGCTGCATGTGGGCATTACGGAGTCCGGGACGCTTCTTAGCGGGAACCTTAAATCCGGCATCGGGCTTGGGGTAATTTTATACCAGGGCATCGGGGATACCATCCGGGTATCCTTAACCGGCGACCCCGTGGAGGAGGTCAGGTCGGCGAAGCTGCTTTTACGCACGATGGGACTGCGCAGGGGAGGAATCGAGGTGGTATCCTGCCCGACGTGCGGGAGGACGAAGATAGACCTGATCGGACTTGCCAACCAAGTGGAACGGATGGTGGCGGATATTCCGTTGGATCTTAAAGTGGCGGTTATGGGATGTGCGGTCAACGGCCCCGGCGAAGCGAAGGAGGCGGACATCGGTATCGCCGGCGGCATAGGGGAAGGCCTGTTGATTAAAAAGGGGGAAATTATCCGTAAAGTGCCGGAATCGGAGCTGCTTTCCGTTTTGCGGGATGAACTGCTCCATTGGGAGGATAATTCAACAGGGGAATCATAAACAGGGACGAAGAAATGTGGAAAAACAGGGAAATGAAA
>CANTGP010000344.1 GCA_947653315.1 uncultured Lachnospiraceae bacterium | reverse complement strand
CGTTATGATAAGGAAATGGATGGACAAATATTACGGCGGGGCAATCGGCTTCCGGGAACGGCTGCTGCGGATTATCCTTTCGCTCAGTATTGCGGTATCGGGAACGGCTGTGGTTGCGGGAATCTGCATCGGTTCGCGTCCCATCGTCCTGCTTCCGCTTATATTAATGACCACGGTAGCCTTCCTGTCATTCCGGCTGGTATGCAGGTACCGGAAGGTGGGACTGGCGGTATGGGTAATGGATATCCTGATTAACGTCTGCCTGTTTCCGTTGATGTATTTTTTAAGCGGGGGAATGGGAAGCGGCGCAACGGTGTGGTTCGTGCTGGGGCTGGTATATATTTTCCTGCTCTTTACGGGAACCGCGATGTATGCCGCCCTGCTCCTTGAAATGGGGGTGCTCGGCGGCACGTATTTCCTGTCCTGGAAGCACCCGGACCTGGTGATTCCCATGGAAAGCACGGGGGCTGCCCACATGGATTCCCTGTTGGCAGTATTGATGGTAGGCATAACCGTCGGCGTTATTTTTAAGTTTTATGTAAAAATGTATGAGCAGGAGAAGAAAAAGGGGGAGGAACAGCGGGCGGAGATTGAAAGCATCAGCCAATCCAAGAGCGCGTTTTTCGCCAACATGAGCCATGAAATCCGTACCCCCATCAACACCATCATCGGTCTGAACGAAATGACGCTGCGGGAGGATATTTCCGAAGAAATCGCGGAAAATGCCATTAATATACAGAATGCCAGTAAAATGCTGCTGGCTTTGATTAACGATATTTTGGATATGTCCAAAATCGAATCGGGGAAAATGGAAATCGTGCCGACCCAATATGAAACGGGCGCTTTGTTCAGCGATCTTGTAAACATTATATGGATACGGATGCACGAAAAAAACTTGGAATTTAAAATTGACATTTCCCGCCATCTGCCTTCCATGCTGTACGGGGACGAAGTGCGGCTGAAACAGGTGTTGACCAACATATTGACTAATGCAGTCAAATATACGGAGAAGGGTTCCGTGACGCTGACGGCACAGAGCGACCGTATCGACGCCAACCGGATTTTGCTGAAAATCACCGTGGCGGATACCGGAATCGGCATTAAGAAAGAGAGCCTGGAAGACCTGTTTTCCTCGTTCCGGCGGGTGGACCAGGAGAGAAACCGCAAAATCGAAGGAACGGGGCTTGGGCTTTCCATATCCAAACAGCTCATCGAAATGATGGGCGGTAAGATTACCGTGGACAGTATCTATACGAAAGGCTCCACTTTCACCGTCACCGTGGAACAGCAGGTGGTGAATCCCATGCCCGTGGGTACCATGGATTTCATGGTAAAGCGCAAGCTGTATGAGCGGGAAAAATATAAACAGAGCTTTGAAGCCCCCGAAGCGAAAGTGCTGATTGTGGATGATAACGAAATGAACCTGATGGTAGCGTGCAAGCTGCTTCGTTCCACCAAGGTACAGATTGATACGGCAAAAAGCGGGAAGGAATGCCTGGAAAAGACAAACGGCAAGTTTTATCATGTAATTTTCATGGACCATATGATGCCGGACATGGACGGGGAGGAGACGTTACACGCGCTGAAGAAACAGGATAAGGGCCATTGCCAGAACGTTCCGGTCATCGCCCTGACCGCCAATGTGATGACGGGGGCGGAAGAAATATACCAGGAGAAAGGGTTTGCCGGTTATTTGGCGAAACCCATTAACGGCGTCCTGTTTGAAGCCACATTGTTAAAATTCCTGCCCCATGAATTAATTGAATACAGTGTGTATGAGGAAGAAGGGGAAGACGACGGCAATATACAGACGTTTTTCAGCGCAAAAAAGAAGAAGCTGAGCATTACCGCCGATTGTGTCTGCGACCTGCCCGCAAAGTGGCTGGAACAGTTTGAGGTGGCGACCATGTATTACTATGTTTATACAAAGCAGGGGCGTTTCAGCGACCAGTTGGAGATTTCCTCGGACAATCTGTTGAAATATATGCAGAAACCGGGGAGCGAAGCCCATTCATCCGCACCGCCGCCGGAAGAATACGAAACCTTTTTTGCGGATGCGCTGGAAAAGGCGGAGAAGGTGATTCACATTTCCATGGCTTCCCACGGGGGCAACGGTTACCTTTCGGCATCCACGGCGGCAAAAGGCTTTGACAACGTAACCGTGGTGGATTCCGGGCATTTATCCAGCGGTATGGGCATTATGGTACTCCATGCGGCACAGATGGCGCAGGAAGGGAAAAGCGCGGAGGAAATCTGCAGGATGCTTTCCAAATTAAAAGACAAAATCAGTACCAGTTTCATCGTCCCGTCGCCGGAAAATTTATACCGCTGCGGAAAGGTATCAAAACGGGTCAGGGACATCTGCGAACATTTAAGCCTGCATCCGGTCCTGCATCTGTCCCAAAGCAAAATCAAGCTCAAAGGGGTGGAAACGGGAAGCGTACAGACGGCGTACAGGAGGTATATCCGGCATCTTCTATGGGATAAGAAAAGCATCGACACGCGGATTCTGTTCCTGACGTATGCGGGATGTTCGCTGGAACAGTTGGAGGAAATCAAGAAAGAAATTAAGAAGTATGTGTTTTTCGACCATATAGAAGTACAAAAGGCATCCGCAACGATTTCCAGTAATTGCGGAATCGGGTCTTTCGGGCTGTTGTTTATGAAGAAGAAAAAGAAAAAGAAGCGGTGAGTGTCCGGGGCGCGCTTGTGGCAAGCCCCGGTCCGGTTACCGGCGTTTCCCTAAATATAGTTTAACTGCCAGATATCGGTATGGCGGAATTTTTGTTTTTCGTAGGACAGTTCTTCCAGGAAGGAGTCATGCAGGCGGGAATATTTGTTCCAGTCCATGTTTTTCGGGATGATGTCCAGCATGGATACTTTCTTTGGCGCATTCTTTGGTGCATTATTTTTGTGCATTTATCTTCCACCTCCTTTTGGACGGCGTGTCGGGAATGGCTATCACGACACGCTCTAACTGTATTATATGCATAAAATATGGATATGGTGTGTGGAATTTATGAAAGATTCCTTATTTTTCTTAGGGAGAGATTAGGAGAAAATAAAATATTCTTAAAATGTAATGCCATGTACGATGATTCCCGGTAATACTGTTTACTGACAATTTATGCTTTTATTTAAGGGCGGAATGTGCTATATTTATGTAGAAAGAAACAAGCATTTTGGGAGGCGGAAATCATGACAAGGGAACAATATTTGAGAAGTGACAAGAGGGTACTGGCATTGGTGGGCACCACGGTGCTGTATATGGTGTTTTCCATGCTTTATGCCATCATACTGCATACGGCGTCGGCGGGGACTTACATACAGTTGGTCGTTTTTTCCTTGCTGCTTGTTATATGTATCGTGGGTTTTGTGTTTTGCAGGGGAACGAGACCTTGCGGGAGCATTCTGACCGGCTCCGGGGCGCTTGCCTATTTGGTATTGATGAGTATGAGTTCCGAGGAACTGACTTATGTGTATGCGTTTCCCATATTGATTGCGGCAATCATGTACCTGAATAAGCGTTTCGCCCTGGCGGGGTCTTCGGTGATTTTGATTGCGAATGTCATACGGACGGCGCGGGACATATCCGGGGGAACGATGAACGTGGGGTATGCCATGATTCGGTGGGTGATGTCCGTCCTGATTTGTGTGGCGGCGTTTGTGGTTATGAAGACGGTACAGGAGTTTAACGAGGAAAGTATGTCCAGTATCCGGCAGGCAGCGGCAGAACAGGAGGAGGCTGCGAAACGGATGGTGGCGACC
>CANTGP010000343.1 GCA_947653315.1 uncultured Lachnospiraceae bacterium | reverse complement strand
GGACGGGAAATAAGAAAAAAGAAAAACATAACAGGAAATCCTCCTTGCAAGGTATATTAATCCAATATTTCCACATACTAGTACTGTGTTATTTCCGTGGGCAACGGGTCAAGTGACCGTTTAAACGGCTGCCGCGGAAGTCGGATGCCCGGCCGTTTTTGGGCGCTCCGGGAGAGTCCCGGGGTTTGCGGCAGGGTCTTTGGCTGAACAAGAAATGCAGCGCAACAGGTAATTCATGGGTGGAAAGTAAGAAAGGAAAAATAGAAAGGATATGGAGGAAGGATTAAAGTTATGAAAGCAACAGGAATTGTCAGGAGAATCGACGATTTGGGACGTATCGTCATACCGAAGGAAATCAGAAGGACACTGCGTATCAGGGAGAGTGATCCGTTAGAAATATTCACCGACAGGGAAGGGGAGATTATATTGAAAAAATATTCCCCTATCGGTGAAATGAGTACGTTTGCCAAGCAGTATGCGGAAAGTCTTGCACAGGTTTCCGGGCATACGGCGCTGATTACCGACAGGGACCAGTTTATTGCGGTTTCGGGCGGTTATAAGAATATGATGGGAAAAGGGTTAAGCAATGAACTGGAGGACAAAATTAATAACCGCGAGACGGTAATGGCTTCCAAGGGGGAGCGCAATTTCATTTCCATTTCCGACGGAAACGGGGAAGAATATGTGCATCAGGCCATTAGTCCCATTATTTGTGAGGGCGATGTTATCGGCTCCGTGATATTGGTGGAAAACGATGATAAGTTTAAAATGGGCGAAGTGGAACAGAAATTGGTACTCTCCGCTGCGGGATTCCTTGGCAGGCAGATGGAGCAGTAGAAGGTTTGGACAGGGAGAATCTTAAAAAGGATAACCGAATGAAAGCATTCGGTTATCCTTTTTATGCACAGCCCCGCATATGGAAGTTTGCTGTTTCACAGCATGCGGGGCGCGCGGCGAGTAGGGGAGAAAAACCTTCCCCTACTCGTTGGATTGTCCCATCCGGTCCAACAGGTCGATTTTAATGTCATAGAGCTTCTTGGACAGGTCCACATAGACTTTATGCGGATTGACAAGACGCCTGGTTTCGTCCCAAAGGGTGTCCAGTTCTTTTTGGCAGTAATCCCGGATGTCCATGACTTTCGGGGATTCGTAGCAGCATTTGCCGTTTTGGAAAACGGGAACCATGATTTCACGCATGGTATAACTGCCGCCCGCCAGTTTTGTCTTTTTCCAGGGTTCTACCGGGTCAAAGAGCAGGAGGGGTTCGTTTTCGTCAAAGGTTTCATCCACAAGGCAGATGAGGTCCGCTTTGACTTTGCCGGTTTCTTTTTCGTATATCCGGTAAATGGTTTTGTTGCCGGGGTTCGTGACTTTCTCCGTATTTTCGGAAAGTTTTATTTTCGGGATAAATCTGCCGTTTTTGTCCATGATGGCTGCCAGCTTGTATACGCCGCCGAATGCCGGACAGTCTTTGGAGGTAATGAGGTTGGTACCTACGCCCCATGAGGTGATGGCCGCCCCCTGTACTTTCAGGCTGTCAATGAGAAATTCGTCCAAATCATTGGAAGCGGAAATGACCGCATCGGGAAAACCGGCTGCATCCAGCATTTTGCGCGCTTTTTTGGAAAGATAAGCGAGGTCGCCGCTGTCCAAGCGGATGCCGTAGAAGGTGAGGGGTACGCCTGCTTCGCGCATTTCCTGGAAGACACGGATGGCATTTGGAATGCCGGACTTTAACGTATCATACGTATCCACCAACAGGATGCAGGCGGAAGGGTACATATCCGCATAGGTCTTAAAAGCGGTATATTCGTCGGGGAAGCTCATGATCCAACTGTGGGCATGGGTACCTTTGACCGGGATGTCAAAGAGTTGTCCGCACAGGACGTTGGAGGTACCGATGCATCCGCCGATGACGGCAGCCCTTGCGCCGTAGATGCCGGCGTCCGGTCCCTGTGCGCGCCGCAGTCCGAATTCCATGATTCCGTCGCCGCGTGCCGCATAGCAGACCCGCGCTGCTTTGGTGGCAATCAGGCTTTGGTGGTTCAGGATGTTTAAAATGGCGGTTTCCACAAGCTGCGCCTGCATAATGGGTGCAATTACTTTAATCAGAGGTTCCCTTGGGAAAATAACCGTTCCTTCCGGAATGGCATAAATGTCGCCGGTAAAGGTAAAGTCTTTTAAATAATCGAGGAAATCCTGCCCGAAGACGTTCAGGCTTGCCAGATAGTCGATGTCTTCCTTGGAAAAGTGAAGTTCCTTAATATATTGGATGACCTGTTCCAGACCTGCGGCAATGGCATAACCGCCGCCTCCCGGATTGTTACGGTAAAAAGCGTCAAAAATAACGGTTTCGTTTTGGTCCTTGTTCTTGAAATAGCCCTGCATCATTGTCAGTTCATAAAAATCCGTGAGCAGGGTAAGGTTTTGTCTGTCCATGTTTTCTCTCCATTCTGCCGCATGGCGGTCTTTGGTCTGCGGAACACATTCTGCACCCGTTCAGGGCGGAATGTTTCCGCCGGGGTAGCCCTATTGCATCTTCCATCTTATCATAAGGGAAATTTATACAGAAATCAATGAATTTTTTTGTTGAAATTCCCTTAAAAATTTGGTGGGCAAACCAATGGAAACGTTGTATAATGAAGATACATGATAAAGATGGGATAATTTTTGGAAAAACGGAGGTGATATACGTGCTGGAAAATATGGGGATTCGGGGAGAAAGAATATTTTTAGGGTCGGCTGCGGTGATTTTTGCGGTATTTATGCAGTTTGGCATGAAGGCGCAGGCGGCAGAACTGCCGCAGGTATCATCTCAGGATACGTTTCTGATGCATCAGTCGGTATCGGATAACTCGGCATGGAATGTGGTACCGGACGGCGGGAATACGGACAGCAGCCAGCCTGGCGACGGGGGAACGGAGAACGGCGGGGATGTGCAGGAACCGGATACGGGAAATACGGAAGAACCCGTGGTACCGGAAGTACCGGATGTTACGGCGGACCCGGCAGTTACCGTGGCGCCGGAGACACCGGATGATGTTCCGGAGCCTGTTTTGACGGTAGACAGTAACCAGTTACAGACTTTGAATTACACGGACGGTATTTTGACGGACTGGCAGCAGATTATGGACGGATTGCGCACGCTTTCCCCGGATACGGTAAGCAATGCGGATGCGGACAGCAAATCTTTGGTGCTCCAACTGCAGAATGTTACGGACATACCGGCAGGAATCGGGGAATGCCTGTCATCCGACGGTTCCGGTTATACGAAGTATCTGCACTGCAATATCGGGTACGGCGCATCGCTGGTATTCAGCGGGGCTTCCGACAACAGCGGTTTCCGGGGAGTCAGTAATGCTTCCGTGACCGTGGACAGTGAGAAGCGCGGGAAAAAGAGCATGGCGGTGACGGTAAGGTTTACTTCCCATGAAGACATGGGAACGGTGGCGAGCCTGCATGTGAACCTTCCCCAGTGTTCCAAAGGAACCAAGGTATCCGTATATGCCGAGACTGTCAGCATGGATGCGGACGGAAATGTAACGGTGGGGGAAAATGCCTGCATAGGAAATACGAAAGCGGATGAAAACGGAAACGTTGAAGTGCTGATTCAATCCACGGCAAATTATATGTTTGTATATAAGGCGGCAAAGGAATAAATAATAAAGAACATAACGGGCTGAATCCTGCGGTTATGGAAAAAAGGAAATGAAAACTGCGGTATCAATGGAAATGGAATTGATACCGCAGTTTTTTATGCACAGCCCCGTGCAGAGGA
>CANTGP010000342.1 GCA_947653315.1 uncultured Lachnospiraceae bacterium | reverse complement strand
TGAAGAAACAGTTGCCCTTGCTGCTCAGAGTGAAAGCGGGGTTAAATTAGGAAAGACATTTGGTGTTCTATAAAGTAAATGAAATGGAAAAGGTTGTTACCATATATGCAGTGGTAGACGGCAGGCGGGAATATAAAAATTTGATTTAAAGAAAATATATTGCTTTAAGGGCAATTCAAATCAAATATCCCGCCTGACAGTGTCCGTCCTATAAATATTCCGTCAAAACCGCCGCCAGTCCGTCGTGGTTATTGTCTTTTGCCGTAACGATGTCCGCCGCCGCCTTGACTTCGTCCTTGGCGTTTTGCATGGCGATGCCGGTTCCGGCAGCCAGGATCATGGAGATATCGTTTGCCTCGTCCCCGGCGGCGAGGGCGTTTCTGACCGGAAGGTGCAGGTGCCCGCAAAGAGTCCGCACGGCGGAGCCTTTGCCGGAAGCGGCCGGGAAGATTTCCAGGTAGCGGTCATTGGAATAGAGCAGGTTCAGTTCCCCGTTTACCAAAGGCAGCAGGGTTTGGCGGAACCGTTCCAGCTTTGCCCTGTCTTCCAGTTCGATGGCAATGCATTTGCAGGGTCCCTTGTCCAGCGCGCCGACGATATCTTCGCAGATGATGACGGGGGTATGGATGACCCGCCGGTAATAACGGAGCTGTTCGTCGTCGGCAGGGCTGACGATATGGGTGTCCGTATAGGTATGGCAATGAATGCCCTGTTCTTTGGCAATGCCCATGACCAGCGCTACCTGTTCCATGGTGAGGGCGGTACGGGAAATGATGCAGTCCCGTTCGCAGTCATAAATTTCGCCGCCGTTGGAGCCGATCAGGTACATGCCCGGAAAATCAAGCCGCAGCGTCCGGCGCACTTCCATGGCGCTGTCCAGCGCGCGTCCGGTGCAGATGGCAAAATAGTTTCCGGCAGCCGTCCAGCGTTCCAGGGCGGACATGGTATCCGGCGTTATTTTTTTCTCCCGGTCCAGTAAAGTACCGTCCAAATCGGTGAAAAATATCTTCGGGTGTTTTGGCAGATGCTTTTTTAAATTCACCAGCACATCTTCCGGCACCAGCAGTTTTCCGTAGCCGGTGGCAAGTTCCAGGTTCGGTTTGTTCGCGCCGTGGAAATCGGAACCGCCGCTGATGCATAACCCGTGTTTTGCCGCCAGCGCGCGCATTTGGCGTTCCTCCGCAGCGCTGTATGTGCTGTAAATGGCTTCCAAACCTACCAGTCCGGCAGCCTTTAACCCGCTTACCAGTTTGTCCAGCCGGTCATTGCCCATATGGTACAGGGTGGGATGGGCGAGGATTGGGATTCCGTCCGCCCTTAAAATCAATTCCACAGCCTGTGCGGGCGTAACTTTTTCCCGCGGTACGAAATATTTGGTATGGTCGCCCAAATAGCGGTCGAAGGCTTCGGGCATACTGTTGACGTAACCGTGCTCCAACAGGTAACGGGCATAATGCCCCCTTGTGATGACGGAGCCAGGAAAGGCGTCCAGCAGTTTTTCATAGGAAATATCGATACCGGCGCCGCTTAAATTGGCGCATATTTTCCGGTTGCGGTTGATACGGGAATCCACGAAAGCCTGGATTTGGTTTTTGAAAAAGGGCGCTTCGTAATCGATGTAGAGCCCGACGATATGGATGTCCCGGCCTTCGTATTCCGTGGAAAATTCAATGCCCGGAATGACTTCCAAGGGAAGGGGCTGTCTGCCGGAGGCAAGGGGAGGGAGTGTGCCCTCCTCCCGTTTCCGGTTATATTCCCTGGCGGCGGCAAGGGCTTCCCCGATGCCGTCCGTGGTGTCGTGGTCGGTGAGGGCGAAGGCGGACAGGCCTTTTTCCGCCGCCAGTTTCACCAGTGCGGCAGGAGTCAGGCTGCCGTCGGATTTGTTGGAATGCACGTGTAAATCAACCGTCTTCATGACCGTAAATTCCTCCTGTACTGCCGTTTTAATTATCGTCTTCTTCGTTCTTGTTCGTGTAGACGGTGCGTTTCCTTGCCATTTCGTCATTTTCCAGGTATTCGTCGTAAGTGGTGATTTTATCGATTAACTGCCCGTCCGGAAGGATTTCCATAATGCGGTTTGCCGTGGTCTGTACGAACTGGTGGTCATGGCAGGCGAACAGCTCCACGCCGGGGAATTTAATCAGCCCGTTATTTAACGCCGTAATGGATTCCATGTCCAAATGGTTGGTGGGTTCGTCGAGAATCAGGCAGTTGGCGCCGCTGATCATCATTTTGGAAAGCAGGCACCGTACTTTTTCCCCTCCCGAAAGAACTTTTACTTTTTTGACCCCGTCTTCCCCGGCAAAAAGCATACGCCCTAAGAAACCGCGTACATAGGTGACGTCCTTTACGGGGGAGTATCCGGTAAGCCAATCCACAATGGTATAATCATTGTCAAATTCCTTGGTGCTGTCTTTCGGGAAGTAAGCCTGTGAAGTGGTGACGCCCCATTTATAGGTACCTTCGTCCGGCTCCATTTCCCCCATCAGGATTTGGAACAGCGTAGTTTTGGCAAGTTCGTTGCCGCCGACGAATGCAATTTTGTCGTTATGTCCCACGATAAAGGAGATGTTGTCGAGCACTTTCACGCCGTCGACGGTCTTGGAGATGCCCTCCACGGTCAGTACTTCGTTGCCGATTTCACGGTCGGGGCGGAAATCCACGTAAGGGTATTTCCGGCTGGAAGGTTTGATTTCATCCAGCTCGATTTTTTCCAGCGCGCGTTTCCGGCTGGTGGCCTGCTTGGACTTGGAAGCGTTGGCGGAGAAGCGGGAGATGAATTCCTGCAGTTCCTTAATTTTTTCTTCCTTCTTCTTGTTGGCCTCCTTCATCTGCTTAATCAAAAGCTGGCTGGACTCGTACCAAAAATCGTAGTTTCCGGCATAGAGCTGGATTTTGCCGTAATCGATGTCTGCCGTATGGGTACATACTTTGTTCAGGAAATAACGGTCATGGGATACCACGATGACCGTGTTTTCAAAGTCAATGAGGAAATCTTCCAGCCATGCGATGGCATCCAAATCCAAATGGTTGGTAGGCTCATCCAAAAGCAGAATGTCCGGGTTACCGAACAGGGCTTTGGCGAGGAGGATTTTTACTTTTTCACTGCCGTTTAGGAAACCCATGACGGAATTATGCAGGCCGGTATCGATGCCAAGCCCGTTTAGCAGCATGGCGGCGTTGGATTCCGCTTCCCAGCCGTCCATTTCCGCAAATTCCCCTTCCAGTTCACTGGCGCGGATGCCGTCCTCATCGGTGAAATCCTCTTTGGCATAGATGGCGTCCTTTTCCTTCATAATCTGGTAAAGCCGCTCATTGCCCATAATGACCACATCCATAACCGGATATTCGTCATACTTAAAATGGTCCTGTTCCAGCACGGAAAGGCGCTGACCGGGGGTAATGGCGATATCCCCTTTCGTGGTTTCCAACTGACCGGAAAGTATTTTTAAGAACGTGGATTTTCCGGCGCCGTTTGCGCCGATTAAACCGTAGCAGTTTCCTTCCGTGAATTTAATGTTGACGTCTTCAAATAATGCTTTTTTGCCGATGCGTAAGGTTACGTTGTTTGCACTTATCATTGTTTGCCAGCCTTTCTTTTTTGTTTTTCTGTTTTATATGTTATATGGTATCCATACCGTTTTTCAGCCGCCATTACCTATTGTACAGAAAAATACTGAATTTGCAAGGGGTTCTTGAAGTTTCCGGGTAAAAATGTACCGTTTTGTTACTTTTCACACCCATGCCAGCTTCGAGGTGTTTTCGCACATGTATGTGCGAA
>CANTGP010000341.1 GCA_947653315.1 uncultured Lachnospiraceae bacterium | reverse complement strand
CGTTTTTGGCGGGATATGAAAGCGGAATATGAATGGGATAAAAAAGCGGAATATGTGGAAATAGGAAATAAAAGCGGAATGTAAGGAGAGGGTTTTAAGTTATGATTTGGAACGAAACGAAGGAATGTATGAACCGGGACGAAATGCTGGTGCTGCAGAGCGCCAGACTGGTGAAGACCGTGGACAGGGTTTACCACAACGTCCCTTTTTACCGGAAGAAGATGCAGGAAATCGGTATCGAGCCGGGGGACGTCAGGGGGATTGAGGATTTAACGAAGCTGCCTTTTACCACGAAGGCCGATCTTAGGGACAATTATCCTTTCGGGCTGTTTGCGGTTCCCCAGTCGGAGATAGTCAGGGTCCATGCGTCCAGCGGAACGACAGGAAAAGCCACCGTGGTCGGTTATACGAGAAGGGATTTGGAGATATGGAGCGAGTGCGTGGCAAGGGCGCTGACCATGGCCGGGGTGAGCAGGGATGACATTATCCAGGTGGCTTACGGCTACGGCCTGTTTACCGGCGGCCTGGGCGCCCATGGCGGTGCGGAAAAGCTGGGGGCGACGGTGGTTCCCATGTCTACCGGGAATACGAAGAAACTGACCACGATGATGCTGGATTTCGGGGTAACGGCAATCGCCTGCACGCCGTCCTATCTGCTGCATATTGCGGAAACATTGGAAGAAAACGGGCAGGTGGACCGGATAAAACTGAAAACCGCCGTCTGCGGGGCGGAGCCTTGGACGGAAAACATGCGCAAACAGATTGAGGAGCGGCTGCATATTCATGCCCATGATATTTACGGTCTGTCGGAAATCATGGGACCGGGTGTGGCATGCGATTGTGAATACCATGCAGGGCTGCATGTATATGACGATCATTTCCTGCCGGAGGTCATCAGTCCGGAAACTTTGGAACCGCTGGCGGACGGGGAAACCGGGGAACTGGTATTTACCACGATTACAAAAGAAGGTTTGCCGCTTTTAAGGTACCGCACAAGGGACCTGACCAGCATAACCCATGAAACATGCGAATGCGGCAGGACACTTCCGAGAATCAGCCGGTTCAAGGGACGTTCCGACGACATGCTGATTATCCGCGGCGTCAACGTATTTCCGTCCCAAATCGAGGCGGCGCTTTTGGAGATGGGCGAAACAACGCCCCATTACCGGATGGTGGTGGACCGTGTCAACAATTTGGATACGCTGGAAGTGCAGGTAGAGGTGGATGAGAAATTCTTCTCCGACGAAATCAGGGAGTTGGAGAAATTGTCAAAGAAGATCAGCCATGTCATCCAGCAGGCAATCGGACTTGCCGTGAAGGTGAAGCTGGTAGAGCCTAAGAGCATTGAAAGAAGTATGGGCAAAGCGGTACATGTGATTGATAACAGGAAACTGGTGTAGGCAACGGTTCATTTTTCAGGACAGGAGGGGTACGGAATGTTTATCAAGCAATTATCGGTTTTTGTGGAAAACAGGGAAGGACGTTTGGAGGATGTGCTTGCGGTGTTAAAGGATAACGGGGTGAATATCGTTTCCTTAAGCCTTGCGGATACCAACGAGTTCGGTATGCTGCGCCTATTGGTCAATAAGCCGGGAGCGGCGAGGGAAGCCTTAAAGAAAGAAGGGTTTTCCGCCAAATTGACGGACGTCATGGCAATCAAGCTGTCCCACAGGGTGGGGATGCTGCAGGAGCTTTTGGAGGTCATCTGTGAGGCGCACATTAATGTGGAATATATGTATGCGCTGTCCACGGGGACGGACGATGCTTCCATTGTACTGAAAACTTCCGATTTGGCGCTGGCGGAAGAACTTTTACGGAAAAAAGGAGTGGAAATCGTGACTCCGGAGGAAATAGGGCTTGACTTTGCGTAATGGGTAAGGTATACTAGCGTGGTTAAGGGATTGAAAGACAACACTTTTAAACCGGTGTTGTCTTTTTTCGTAAAAGTTTAAATTGCGTCACAGAGACAGGATAGGAGTTACATGAACAGTACAGAACGAAATAGTGTGGAACAGCAGAATAATGCAGAATGGCAGGGTATTTCAGAGCCGCAAAACGGTATGGGGCAGCAGGAGAGTGCGGACCGGCAAAACGGTGCGGAACGGCAGGATGGTGAAGAACAGAAAATCAGTTACCGGGATTCCGGAATTGACGAGAGGATTATAAGGGCCGTGGAGGAGATGGGGTTTGAGTACATGACGCCCATCCAGGCGCAGGCAATTCCCGTGATGTTGGAAGGAAAGGATTTGATCGGGCAGGCGCAGACGGGAACGGGAAAGACGGCGGCATTCGGGATTCCGGTAATCCAGAACATCGATCCGGAGGACCGCTCCCTGCAGGCAATCGTACTTTGCCCTACCAGGGAGTTGGCAATGCAGGCGGCGGAGGAAATCCGCAGATTCGCGAAATACATGCATGGGCTTAAGGTGCTTCCGGTATACGGGGGACAGGATATTACGAGACAAATCCGCTCACTGGCAGGCGGGGTGCAGATTGTGGTGGGGACGCCGGGAAGGGTCATGGACCATATGCGCCGCCATACCATTAAGACGGGACAGATTAAAACCGTGGTTTTGGACGAGGCGGACGAGATGCTGAACATGGGCTTCCGAGAGGATATCGAAACCATTCTAAAGGATATGCCGGAAGAAAGGCAGACGGCGCTTTTTTCCGCGACAATGCCCAAACCTATACTGGAGATTACAAGGGAATACCAGAAACCGGATGCGGAATATATAAAAATGACGCCGAAGGAAGTGACGATTCCTTTGGTAAAGCAGGCATACTATGAGGTGCCGCGCAAGGAAAAGGAAGAAGTGCTGACAAGACTGATGGATTATTACCACCCGAAACGTTCGCTGATTTTCTGCAATACGAAACGGATGGTGGATGAACTGACGGAACATTTGAAGGACCGGGGATACCAGGCGGAAGGAATCCACGGCGATTTGAGCCAAAACCAAAGGGATACGGTCATGAACCTGTTCCGCGGCGGCAGGACTGCCGTGCTGATTGCCACCGACGTGGCGGCAAGGGGAATTGACGTGGACGACGTGGAAGCGGTTTTTAATTATGATGTGCCGGATGATATCGAATATTACGTGCACCGGATTGGCCGTACCGGAAGGGCGGGCAAGACCGGACGTTCTTTTACTCTTGTAACGGGCAGGGATATGCGTAAGCTGCGGGAGATTGAAAGGGTCTGCCATACGAAAATTAAAGAGCGGAGCATCCCTTCGGCGGCGGACATTACTTCCGTGAAATCGGAGAAGGTGCTTGGGGAAGCCCTCGAAACGATGCAGAACAAGAATTTGGATAAGACCATGGAATTTTTGCAGGGCAAGCTGGAGGAAGGGGAATATACCGCCCTGGAGCTGGCTGCCGCGTTCATGAAAATGAAAATGGGCGATGATATCAAGGATATCAAGATGGAGAAAGGAAAGGGGAAAGAGTTCGGCTTCGGCGGCGGTCTCGGCGGCCGCAAAAAAGACGGCAAAGGGAAGAAGAAAGACGGCGCATCATACGGGGAACGCCGCGGGGAAAAATCATCCAAAGAGAAATTCCCGAAGGAAAAAGCGTTAAAAGAAAAGTCATCCAAGGAAAAGACGTTCAAGGAAAAACCGTCCAAGGAAAAGTCATCCAAGGAGAAATTCCCAAAGGAAAAGCCGTTTAAGGAGAAGGCGTCAAAAGAAAAATCATTTAAAGAAAAGCCGTTTAAGGATAAATCATTTAAGGATAAGCCGTTAAAGGAAAAAGCAGGAAAAGATAAAATAGGAAAAGAGAAGATAGGAAAAGA
>CANTGP010000340.1 GCA_947653315.1 uncultured Lachnospiraceae bacterium | reverse complement strand
CCTTTCAACCCCGCATACACAATCCCCTTCTCCAAATAATCCTGTCCCATCAAAAACACAAACACCGCCGGAACCAGCGTAATTACGGAAGCCGCAAACGCATACCCCGCCTGCGCCCACGTAATCTCCGGCAGGTACAGCGACAGCGGCCAAAGCGCCTTGTCTTCCAGGAACGCCAAAGGCTGTTCCATCAGGTTCCAATATTCCAAAAAACCCAGCACCATGGCGGAAAGAATCCCGCCCCTTCCCAAAGGCAGGGCAAACCGGGCAAAAACCAAAAGTTCATTCGCACCGTCCATCCGCGCCGAATCCAGCATTTCCTTCGGAATCCGCGAAAATCCGCCGTAACAGACAAACACCGGAAAAGTGGAAAATATGGCAGGCAGCACAATTGCCCTGCGCGTATTCATGATTCCCAGCCCGTCCAGTACCAAATACGAGGAAAGCATCGTTACCTGGAACGGCAGGAGCATCAGCACAATATAAAGGGTAAGCAGCCATTTCCGGAACGGAAACTCATATGCCGCAAACGCCCATGCCGCCGGTATGCCCACTGCCGTCTGCCCCAACAGCACCGCCGCCACCATCCCCATGGAATTCCAAAAAAGTACGAAAAACTGCGGGGTTTCCAGCAGCAGCTTCCGGTAATTTTCAAACGTCGGATAATCAGGCATCAGTTTCCATGCAATATACCCCTCCGTTTCCCCCAAAACCGGCCGAAGGTACTCCACCAATTCCCCCCGCCCCATCAAAGCCCCCGTAAGCAAAATAAGGACGGGAATACAGATTAACAGGGAAGGCAGGAGCAGGGCTGTTTCCGTCAATCCGTTTTTCCATTTATGATATCCCGGTATTCCCCTTCTTTTTAACCCACCCGTCTTCTTTCCCTGCCCCAAAACCATAAACTGCCGGTATTTTTCTTTCCATCCTTCCCCCATACCTGTCTTCATTGCCATACCCCCTGTCCGCATTCCCACAATTTTCAAACACGCTCTATCCCTCCCTGTCGTCCCATGCGCGCTGGAGAAGAAGGATTCCCGCCAAAAACACGGCTCCGCAGACCACGGCCGCCGCCGCCATTTTATCCAAATCAAGGTTAACGAACCAGTTGTTGAACAAATGCTGCAGCATATAAATGCTTTCATGGGGATAAGCCCCCGCCACCAGGTATGCCTCCCGGTAGATTTTAAAAGAGTTTAAAAACGAAAGCACCACAATGGTATACAGACTGCCTTTCAGGTTGGGAAGCAGCACGTAAAACAAACGCTGCCATTTTCCCGCGCCGTCCACCCTGGCAGCCTCCATCATCTCACCGTTTAACCCCATGATTCCCGCCAGCCAGAGCACGATGGTATAACCGAGGTTTTTCCATATGTAAGTCGCCGCCAGCAAAAAGAACGCGGCATTTGTCCCAAGATAATCCACAGGCGCCGCGCCTCCTTCCGGAGCCGCAGCCATTCCCCCGCTTACCCAATCAAGAAACCGCACAAGATATTTGTTAAAAAATCCCTGCCGGTAAAAAAGCATTTTCCACACAATGGCAATTGCCGCCGTTGGCATCGCCATGGGGAACAGGTAAAGGGATTTGATGAGCCGCACCCGTTTCACCCCTGAGAGCGCCAGCGAAACCAAGAGCCCAAGCGCCACCAGTAGGGGGATACACACGCCCGTAAACAGAAACGTATTCTTTACTGCCGTGCGGAACGCGGTATTTTGGAAAATATTCCGGTAATTTAGCAGTCCCACAAACTGACCCGTAATGGCGGTCAGGAAAGAGCGCCTTACCACATCCGCAAACGGACAGACCACAAAAACCATCACCCCCGCGAAGCTGGGAAGCAAAAACAAAATCCACGCCCTTTTCCTGCCCATAAATATCTCCCGTTCCTTTCCTCCGGTTTCCCAATCCCTGCCGCCTGTCTATTGTCTATTCCGCCATAAAAAGGGATACCTGTTTTTTTACTTCCTCCACGCCTTCTTTGGCGGTTATCTCCCCTTTCAGTACCTTTTCCCCTGCTTCGCATACCGCATTCTCCAGCACTTCGTTTTCCACATACGCCGTTTTTGCCTGCTGTGCCATTTGGAGCAGACGGTCCACTTCCTCACCGGACGCCGGATAAATGTTGTATCCTATGGTGGTTCCGTCCTCTTTTTGGACTTCTATGGAGCCGTAACTGCCGCCGTCCTCCGTCGCATTTACCATGAAATGTTCCCGCATTTTCCCCTTGTCCGCCATACAGCCGCTCCAACTCTCCCGCACCAGTTTCTCCAAAAGCCCGAACGCTTCCTCCCGGTGCGCGCTGACCGCTCCGACGCCCGCGATAGCACGCGGAATGAACACCCCGTCCGCCTGACCGCCGTATGCTCCAAAATCACCGTCCGTCCTGCCCTTAATATGGAAACAAGAAACCATTAAATCAAAATCAAAACTGCTCTCCACCCTTGCGAACATAAACTCCTGTTTTCCCGTCATATACCGTTCGCCCTGCCAGTTCACGCCGGAAAGCCTCGACTGCTCCGCTTCCTTTTCCGTCATACCGTACTGCATAAGCTGTTCCGTATAGGCATCCAGCGCTTCCAATTCCTTATCCGTCACGGCCGGCTTTTCCGCGTCCCAAATCCGCTTCATTTGGATAAAAAATTCTTCCAGTTTATCCTCATTTAACTTCCCGCCTTCCCCTTCCCATGCGGGGGCGCACACGTCAAGAAACTGCCGGAGCAGGTCTTTTTCCCGCAATACCCCAAGAATGCCGCCCTCCGGTTTTTCTGCCCGGTACTGTTCCACAATGTCCGCAACGGATGTCAAATCCCCCATTTGTACGATTTCCCCCGCCCTGCCTCCGGCAACGGGAAGGATGAACGCGGTCGGTACGGCATAAACTTTCCCGTCTTTTTCCGATTCCAGCGCCCTTAAAATATTTTGAAAATAGATATCCCCACCCGGTTCCTGTCCGGATTCCGATTCCAAATCATCCAAAACGGGCGTTATGTCCGCCAGAATCCCCTTTTCCATATAGGAATCCATGGGCATTCCGTCCAGCAGGAAGAAGTCCGGTCCGTTCCCGGCGGCAATTTCCGTATTCAGCTTTTTTAACGCATCCTCTTTCGTAACGGAAGACGACGCGTCCATGCCCACATCGTACCGGATATACACCTCCGGGTGCTCCGCCTGGTAAGAGGCAATCGCCATTTTCAGGCTGGAATCTTCCTGTAGGCTGTATGCCCTTAGCCGGATATCCGGCATGGCGGGTATCTCCGGATGGTACGCATAGCCTGCCAGCTTCCCGTTTGCCAAAAGCAGCAGGAAGGTGCCGTCTTCCCGCAAAATCCCGTCCCCGATCTTCCATGACGGATTGCTTAAAGAATTTAAGGTCCCGTCCGCCGCCTGTTCCACCAGGCTGCCGCCGAGTACATGACGGTAAATCCCCTTTTCAAAAACCAAATATAAAATATCGTCCCCGTCCGGTATCACAAGTACCGGTTTATTATAACCGTCAGTGGAACGCAGTTTTTCACCGATCTGCGCTTCCACAAACTCATCCAGTACCGAATCCTCCACCGTCCTGCCCGTCTCCAGGTCATAAATCATGATTTGCGTATCCGTAACGGCAACCAATTTCCCGTTCCATACTTCAAAATACTGCACCCATTCCCCGAAATCCGCCGCCACCCGGTAACCGGCATCCGTCCTGTCCAATTCGTATATTTTACCGTCCACGGCGGAACCGAAAAGCCTCCCGTCGTCGGAAAAATTAAGGTTACGCAGCCATCCGTCTTCCTGATACGGGATTTCATATTCCGT
>CANTGP010000339.1 GCA_947653315.1 uncultured Lachnospiraceae bacterium | reverse complement strand
GCGTTATCCTCATAAATCTTGGCGATCAGCATCTCGAGTTTCCCGATACGCTTTTTGTTTCTTAATAGTATTCCATAAAATCCGGGAATTACTTGACAGGGCTTTACGAAGGATAGGAAATATCATTACTTTGTGGTTGATTTTTTTGGAAATATTTTATATAATTTAATTATATCTAAAATAGTTTACGGAAAAGTCAAACAAGATTGGGGGCAAAGGAATGAACAAGTGGAGTAAGTTGGTATGTGCGGGGACTGCAGCGGTTACGGCGGCAGGGCTGCTTGCGGGCTGCGGAAGTAAGGAGATACCGCTTAAAGCGAAGGAAGATGTGCTGATTTCTTTTGAAAACGTATCGGTGCATGATCCCTCCATCGTGGAGTTTGAAGATACTTATTATGTCTTCGGCTCCCATTTGGCGGGTGCGAAGTCTACGGATTTGATGAATTGGGAGATGATTGGGGACGGCGTGAGGAAAATGAACCCGATTATCCCGGATGCGCTGAATACGATGCCGGATGTGTTCGATTGGGCGCAGAGTAATACGCTTTGGGCACCGGATGTGTTTCAGTTGGAGGACGGAAAGTTTTATATGTATTACTGTGCCTGCGAGGGCAGTTCGCCCAGGTCATGCCTGGGACTGGCGGTTTCGGACAAGGTAGAAGGTCCTTATGAGGATTTGGGGATTTTCCTCCGTTCCGGCATGACCAGTGAGCCCAGCGAAGACGGGGATGTTTATGATGCGACGGTGCAGCCGAATGTGGTGGACCCTTGTATTTTTTATGATACGGAGGGACGGCTTTGGATGATGTACGGTTCTTATTCCGGCGGTATCTTTATTTTGGAATTGGATAAGACCACGGGACTTCCCTTGGAGCCGGGTTACGGGAAGAAGATTTTGGGTGCAAACCATTTAAGGATTGAAGCGGCTTTTGTGGAGTATAATCCGCAGACGGAATATTATTACCTGTTCCTTTCCTTCGGGGGACTGGATTCCACCGGGGCGTACAATATCCGCGTCTGCCGTTCCAAAACGCCGGACGGACCTTATTATGACAGTACGGGAACGGATATGATTGAGTGCGCGGGCGATCCGGGGACATATTTTGACGACCGGAAGGCGGAGCAGTACGGCGTAAAACTGATGGGGAACTATAAGTGGACATGGCATGAGGGGGAAAACGGTGAGGACAGACGGGGACTTGTTTCACCGGGGCACAATTCTACCCTCTATGATGAGGAAACAGGAAAATATTTCATTATTTTCCATACGCGTTTTGAGGGGCTGGGGGAACAGCATGAGGTACGCGTCCACCAAATGTTCTTCAACGAAGCGGGATGGCCGGTGATTGCGCCGTACCGTTATGTGGGTGAAACAATTGGGCAGTATGGGGAAAAAGATGTGGCAGGCACTTATAAACTGGTGAAACACGGCAGGCAGATTACCACGAAACTGAAGGAATCCGTGGACATTACTTTGGAGCCGGGCGGGAAAGTGACAGGCGCTTATGAGGGTAGTTGGGAGCTGAAGGACGGCAATCACCTGACGCTGACTTTGGGCGATGAGGTGTACCAGGGCGTGTTCTGTAAACAGTATGATGAATTCGGGCTGAAATATGTCATGGGATTTACCGTATTATCGGAGGACGGCGTTGCGGTGTGGGGAAGCGGATTGGCCGCTTTGGATAGTTTGGATTAGTTGGGTTTTTGACGGAATAATATTTCTAAAAGAAATTTCGGTTAATATTAACCGAAATTTCTTTTTGTATTTTTGTATCAGGTGCCGGTATCCACGGAAATCAATATGGCATGGTATTGCGGGATGAATTGTGGTAAAATGGCATTGTTACGGATAGCGTTTGAGGACGTGTCGGATAAGAAGGGTAGGTTGTTTATGGACAAAAGAGGGAAGTTATGGAAAAATACAGTCGTTGTTTTGCTGTCTGCGGGAATGCTGCTGTCCGGGTGTTCTTCGGCGGATACGCCTTGGGGAAAGCAGAAAGCGGAGCGGGTACAACAGGAATTTGACGAGATGACGGAAGATTTGTTTTTGGATGAGATAACCGGCGATACTTTGAGCCTCCATTTTTTTATTGCGGATCCGGAAGCCTATGGGATTGAGGATTATGAGGTGACGCTGGGGGACTATTCCGTGGATGATGCGGATGAGATTATGGAAGACATACGGGAGGTTAAAGAGGAACTGACCGGTGTGGAGTATGACCTGCTGACGAAGGAGCAGCAGCTTACTTATGAAGTGCTGGATTATTACCTGGATACGGAACTGGCAAGCGGGGGATTTGAGCTGTATGCGAATCCGTTGAAACCGGTAGTGGGACAACAGGTGGAGCTGCCGTTTATGTTTGCGGATTATATGTTTTATGATAAACGGGACGTGGAGGATTATTTGGAGCTGCTTTCCCAAATGGACCGGTATTACGGGGAAATCATGGATTATGAAAGGAAGAAATCGGAGGCGGGGCTGTTTATGTCGGATGCTACCGCGGATGAGGTGATAGAGTCCTGCGAGGGGTATTTGGAAGACCCGGAGGAAAGTTTCCTGACGGATACGTTTTCGGAAAAGCTGGATGCGCTGGCGGATGTGACGCCGGAAGAAAAGAAGGCGTATGAGGAACGGCACCTGGAGATTATGGAGGAGCATTTTATCCCGGCATATGAGCTGTTAATTGAGGGTATCGGGGAATTGAAAGGGACGGGGGAAAATGACATGGGACTTTATTACCTGCCGAAAGGGCGGGAATATTACCAATATCTGTTAAGCTCAACGGCGGGCGTTACCTACCGCAATATGGACAGGCTGGAGAAACAGATATTACGGCGCATGAATTGGGAAATACAACAGATGCAGGAAACGGTAGTGGAACACCCGGAGGTAATCGAGGAAGTGGATGATTATGAGTTCGCATTGTCCGGTGTGGATGAAATACTGACGGATTTGCAGGGACAGATCAAAGGCAGGTTTCCGGAGATACCGCAGTCACAGTACCGGTTAAAATATGTGCCGGAATCTTTGGAGGATGCGTTCAGCCCTGCCGCCTGTCTTGCGCCTCCCATTGACCGGCCGGAGGATAATGTGATTTATATTAACGGGTCGGAGGAATACGAAGATTATGATTTGTATACGCTGCTTGCCCACGAAGGTTATCCCGGACATTTGTACCAAAATATTTATTTTCACGAAAGCGGCGTATCCCATTTAAGGAACCTGTTAAAATATACCAGTTATTCGGAGGGATGGGCGACTTACGTGGAGTATTTGGCTTATGAATTTGATAATGGCGTTGCGCCGGCAACGGGAAGGGTGCTGGCGTATAATTCTTCCATTAATATGGGAATATCGGCGCTGTTGGATTTGTATATCCATTATTACGGCTGGGATGTGGAAACAACGGCGGATTACCTTGACGAAATCATGGGGATTGACGATGAGGAAATGGTGGAGGATATTTACCGGCAGATTGTGGGAAACCCCGGCAATTATATGAAATATTACCTGGGGTATTTGAAGATTGCGGATATGAGGAAGGAAGCGGAGGAAACACTGGGGGAAGAATTTCGGGAATTGGAATTCCATAAGTTCCTGCTGGATATGGGACCGGCGCCGTTTGACATTATTGAAAAATATTTTGAAAAGGATTATTTGGGGGAGGATTAAAACTCCCCCGGTTTGAAAGAAAGTGATGCCGTGATTTTAAGTATCAGCCGGAGGACAGATATCCCCAATTATTATTCGGAGTGGTTTTACAATAGAATAAAGGACGGTTATTTATATGTGCGTAATCCGATG
>CANTGP010000338.1 GCA_947653315.1 uncultured Lachnospiraceae bacterium | reverse complement strand
CCTTCCACTTTTCCTCCATATCCTTCACCATGCAAAACTGCGTCCTGCAGCGGTCCAGATTATGTTCCGGATAGTGGATTTTGAAATAATGGTCCCCCTCCAGGTAATCCGTCAGGAAACGCATCCCGCATTCCAGCGTCATAATCTTGGCTCCCATCGGCAGCATACGAATCTCCGTTTCCGTCAGTGAACCTTCACAGCCTTCGGTAAACCCTTTGGTATACAGGGCAAAAAGTTCCAAATCACAGGATATTTTCGATAAATCCTTTTCATCCTCCGCTCCCGTATTCGCCCCGAAACGTATGGAATCCCCGTAATCATAGAGCGCGGAACCGGGCATCACCGTATCCAGGTCAATGACGCAGATACCCTTTCCCGTCCTGTTATCCATCATAATGTTATTGAGCTTTGTATCATTATGCGTCACGCGCAGCGGCAATTCCCCCGATGCAAGCATTCTGCACAGAATACCGCACTCCCCGGCACGCTCCAGCACAAAATTTATCTCCTCCTGCACGCCTGCCACCCTGCCGCAGACATCTTTTTCCACTGCCGTCCGGAATTTTCCCAGCCGGTCCTGCGTATTATGGAAATCCGGTATTGTCTCGTGAAGGCTTGCCGCCGGATAATCTTCCAACAGTTTTTGGAAATGTCCGAAAGCCACCGCGCTTTCATAAAAGTCTTCCTGTTTTTCCACCGCATCATAACTGGTGGCATCTTCCACATACCGGTACATCCGCCAATAAGTACCGTCTTCCAGTTTACAATAGGATTCCCCGGTATGGGTAGCAATGACATTTAATGCTTCCCGCTCCGGGTTTCCGCCGTTCTCGCGGATTTTCCTTTGAAGGAACGACGTTACGCCTACCACATTTTCCATCAGCCCTTCCGGATCCTTGAATACCTCATGGTTCATTCGTTGCAGAATATATTTCTTTTCCCCGTCCCCGGTACGGCAGGTCAGAAGAAAAGTATCGTTGATGTGGCCGCTTCCGAAAGACACAATCCGTTCTTTCTCCCCGTCCAACCGGAACTTTTCCGCTATCCGCATTAACTCTGTTTTCCCTTTTCCCATACTGTCACCTTATCCTTTCCGGCCGCCGCAAACGGCGTCAGCGCATCGCCCGCATGGCATTGATGATGGCGATGACCGCCACCCCCACGTCGGCAAACACCGCCGCCCACATGGAAGCCATGCCTGCCGCGGCGAGCAGCAGCACCAGCACTTTCACGCCGATGGCAAACACGATGTTCTGCTTTACGATACCAAGGGTCTTTTTTGATATTTGGATGGCTCGGGCGATTTTGGACGGTTCATCGGTCATGATTACCACGTCCGCCGCTTCGATTGCCGCATCGGAACCGAGACCGCCCATTGCCACACCGATATCCGCCCTCGCCAGCACGGGCGCATCATTCATGCCGTCGCCGACAAAAATCAGCCTGCCCTTTTCCGATTTCGATGCAAGCAGCCGTTCCACACGGCCCACTTTATCCGCCGGAAGCAGCTCCGCATATACCTCCGGTATTCCAAGCCGCTCTGCCACGTCTTCGGCGGTCCGCTTCCTGTCCCCGGTCAGCATGACGATTTTCTTCATCCCTGCCGCCTTGAACCCGTCCACCGCTTCCTTCGCATCGGCTTTCACCTCGTCCGCAATCACGATATAACCCAGGTACCGTTCTTCCTCCGCCACATGCACCACCGTACCGATTTCATCCGCAACGGCCGGTCTCATCCCCTGGCGCTCCATCAGCCTGTCATTTCCGGCATACACCCTTTTCCCGTCAATCACCGCACAGACCCCGTGGCCCGCGATTTCTTCCACATCCCCCATCCGCGCCCGGTCCGTCTCCCCACCGCCCGCTTCATAGGCTTTCCTGAGGGATACGGAAATGGGATGGTTGGAATAGCTTTCCGCATATGCCGCCTTTTCCAACAGTTCCCGTTCGCTGACCCCTTCCGCCGGAGCCAGCTTACCGACCTCAAAACTCCCCTTGGTCAGCGTCCCCGTCTTATCCATCACCACCATCTCCGCACCGGCAAGCGCTTCCAGGTAATTGCTTCCCTTAATCAGGATTCCTGCCCTGCCGGCACCGCCAAGCCCCCCGAAGAAGCTGAGGGGAATACTGATGACCAGCGCACAGGGACAGGAAATCACCAGGAAACTCAGGGCACGGTATATCCATTCCTGCCAGCCGCCGCCGAAAGCCAAAGGCGGAACCACCGCCAAAAGCGCCGCACAGCCGACCACAATGGGCGTATAGTACCTCGCAAATTTCGTGATAAAATGCTCGGCTTCGGATTTTTTACTGCCGGCATTTTCCACCAAATCCAGGATTTTAGCCACGGTGGATTCCCCGAACTTTTTCTCCACTTCCACTTCCAGCACGCCGGACAGATTCACGCACCCGCTGATCACACCGTCCCCTTCCTCCACGTCGCGGGGAATGCTCTCCCCCGTCAGTGCCATGGTATCCAGCGAAGAAGCGCCCTTACGGACCACACCGTCCAAAGGAATCCGTTCGCCGGGCTTTATGAGGATCCGTTCGCCGATTTCCACTTCTTCCGGTCCCACTTCCACCGTTTCCCCGCCGCGGATGACGTTCGCGCTGTCCGGACGGATATCCATCAGCGACGCAATGGATTTCCTCGACTGGTTCACCGCATAGGACTGGAAACATTCCCCCACCTGGTAAAAGAGCATCACCGCCACCGCTTCCGGGTAATCCCCTACGAAAAATGCCCCCACCGTGGCGACCGTCATAAGGAAATTCTCGTCAAACACCTGCCCGTGCCCAATGTTCTTCACCGCATTTTTCACCACGTCCCCGCCGATGGTAAAGTAAGCGGCAAGAAACAGGGCAAGCTCCAAATATCCGTTAATTCCGGGCACCAAACCGGAAAGCAATACCGCCGCCGCATAAACTGCCGCACCGGCGCCCACCCTCTTAATCCTTCTCTTTAATTTCCTGCTCATCACTTCCACCTTCCATTTTCCGCCCGATGCGCTCTCCTGCTTTTCCAAAAGCACGTTTCTTTCCCGGTATCATTCGAAACATGTCATTCGGAAAAAGCCGCCGTTATTTCTCCACGACTTCCACATCCGGCTCAAATTTCTTCACTACCTTTTTGATTTCCTTCGTAATCTTATCCGCCCGCGCATCCTCCACTTCCACTACCAGCTTTTGGGTGAGGAACGTTACCGTACTGCCCGTCACGCCTTCCAGTTTCGCCACTGCCGCTTCAATTTCCGCCGCACAGTGGGCACAGTCCAAATCTTCCAAAATATAAGTTTTCTTCATATCCTTTTCCTCCTGCTTCTCCCTCTCTTAACATAAACCTGTCCCTTAACACAAACAGCATCATCCGCCGTCTTCCTCGATGTGGTCCAGCCCTTGGCTTAAAATCGTTTTGATATGCCCGTCCGCCAGGGAATAAAATACGGTCTTCCCCTCGCGGCGGTTCCTCACCAAATCCATCTGCTTTAACGTGCGCAGTTGGTGGGAAATTGCCGATTGGGTCATATTCAGGATTCCGGCCAAATCGCATACGCACATTTCGGAACACATCAGCACATATAACATCTTAATCCGTGTGGAATCCGCAAATACCTTAAAGAAATCCGCCAAATCATACAGCTTATCTTCCTCCGGCATCTGCTCATTCACCTTTGCCACGATATCCTCATGCACATGGATATATTCACAGCGTTCCACCGGTTCTTCATCCCGTCTTTTCATCCTCCCACTTCTCCTTTCCGCCTCTGCCGCCACGAATACCTGGTCGAATTCCAGTCCCTTCGCCAT
>CANTGP010000337.1 GCA_947653315.1 uncultured Lachnospiraceae bacterium | reverse complement strand
GTTATGGCAAACGCAGAAAAAAACCGCATTCCAAAAGGAAACATGCAAAAGAAACCGGCAAAAGCAAGCGTCAGTATCGGAAAGGAACTGGATAAAGGTTTCCTAAGTCTCCTCATGCTGATGGTCATCATCGCCGTCATCGGTCTTTTTTCCCTGATTAAGACGGAAATCGATTATACCATTGCCATCAAACATTATGGTTTCAGCCAGGGCTATATCGGACACATGGGCATCGCTTTCAGCTCCATGACCTCCAATCTCCGCGACATGATTTTGGAGTCGGACACCGCCAAAATAGAAAAGCTCAACGACCAGCTTGAGGCAAACAAAGCGACGATGAACGAATACCTGGCGCTCGTAAAGGAAACAGCCAATACAAGTTCCGAACAGGCAATCATTAAACAGATTGAAGATACCATGACCTCTTTCACCGATACATATGCCAGCGTCATCACCAAAGCCATGGAAAACGACGACGAAACCGCATATAAAGTATTGAGCGTGGCATCCACCAACTATGGTTCCATCATTGAGAAAAACATCAACAAACTTTTGAACTTTAACATCAAACAATGCAACGCGACAATTACTTCCGCCGCCATTTTCGGTATTGCCATGATGATTATCACTTTGGTCTTCTCCATATTCGCTTTTATTTGCGGACGCATCATTTCCAAACGGATTGCCAACGCCATCAGCAGTCCTTTGGGCGAGTTGGTAACGGCGGCAAACAAACTCAAGGAGGGCGATTTGGACATTGAAATCGCCAATACCTCCGGCAACGAACTGGGCAAACTTGCCAGTGCGTTCCGCGAAACCTGCGATGTATTGAAAATCATGGTTTCCGATATTAATTACCTGACGGCGGAATTTTCCAAAGGCAACCTGGATGCCAGAAGCCAGGCAAGGGATTCCTACAAAGGCGATTTTGAAGCGCTCTACCGTTCCATCCGTACCATGGCGGAAAATACCAGCCGGACGCTGGAACAGATTAACGTTTCCTCCGAACAGGTTGCGCTGGGCTCGAACCAAATGGCGGAAAACGCACAGTCGCTTGCCGAAGGCGCCATGGACCAGTCCAGCGCCGTAGAGGAACTCCATGCCACCATCAGCGACATTGCAAGCCAGGTGGATTCCAACGCCGTCCAGGCGGAAAAGGCATCCATGGGAGCCAACAGCGCCGTAAACGAGGCGGATATCAGCAACCAGGAAATGCAGACCATGACGGAAGCGATGAAACGCATTTCCGAAACTTCACAACAGATCGGAAATATCATTGCGGGCATCGAAGATATCGCTTCGCAGACGAACCTTTTATCGCTTAATGCCGCCATAGAGGCAGCGCGGGCAGGGGAAGCGGGCAAAGGTTTTGCGGTAGTGGCAGACCAGGTAAAAATACTCGCCGAGCAGAGTGCACAGTCCGCCAAGAATACACGCGCCTTAATCGAAACCTCCCTGCTGGAAGTGGAAAACGGCAGCCGGATTTCTTCCAGGACTGCGGAATCCCTGAAACGGGTGGTAGCGGAAATCAACGATATCAAAGACGATATGGTCCAAATCAGCCAATCCGCCAGAATGCAGGCGGAATCCATGCACCAGTTGGAACTCGGCGTGGAACAGATTTCTTCGGTGGTACAGTCCAACTCCGCTTCCGCCGAGGAAGCATCCGCTACCAGTGAAGAATTGTCCGCACAGGCTGCAACATTAAGCCAATTAGTCGGGGAATTCAAATTGCGTGTGATGGGATGATCCGTTAGAGCGTGTTTGAAAAATATTTTTGCCAACCGGCTTATTCATATAATGCTTCATATTTGTACCATTGAGTAGGAAAGAATATGCAAAGAAACCCTTTTGATGGTCTCGGTCATCCCGAACCGCTTTCTGAAAACCTATCCGGATGGTGGAGCAGGCGCATTGATGAAAAGAACCGTATTGTCTATAAATCCACGGGAAACAGCATTACCGTCCTTTCCTGCAAAGGACATTATAACGATAAATAAAAACGGGATTTTTTATGCACACGGATCCCAAAGAAAAAGTGTCAGCAAAACTGACAAAACCCGGCGCGGCGAGTAGGGGAAATTCTTTTCCCCTACTCGATTTTTTACGTCAGCTTTTCCCTCATCCGCACCAAAATCTTTTTCTCCATCCTGCTCACCTGTACCTGGCTCACGCCCAGTTTTTCCGCCACTTCCACCTGTGTCTTGTCCTGAAAATACCTTAACGTAATCAAACGCTTCTCCTCCTCGCCCAATTCCGCCATTAACTGCTGCAGCAGCATATGGTTTAACAGTTTCTCATTCTCGTCCCGCTTCTCCGGCAGCCTGTCCACCAGGTAAATCTCGTTCCCGTCCGACTGGTATACGGATTTGTAAATGGATTCCACTTCCACGTTCGCTTCCATCGCCATGACAATGTCCTCCTTGGAAAGCCCCGTTGCTTCCGAGATTTCCGCAAACGTTGCATCCCTGCCCTTCTCATGGGCGATCTTTTCCGAAGCCTGCCGGATCTTCCAGCCGTTTTCCTTTAGCGAACGGCTCACCTTTACCATTCCGTCGTCCCGTAAAAAACGCTTGATTTCCCCGCTGATCATCGGTACCGCGTAAGTGGAAAACTTCACGTCAAAGGAAAGGTCGAACTTATCGATTGCCTTCATCAGCCCGATGCTCCCAATCTGGAACAAATCCTCCGCATCATATCCCCTGCCGAGAAACCGTTTCACGATATGGTGCACCAGTCCCAGATTTTTCTCTACCAGTATCTCCCTTGCTTCCTTATCCCCAGCCTGTGAACGTGCAATCAGAACGGTAACTTCCTCCATACGCTATTCCTCGTCCCCAATCCATGGAATACACCCGATTTTTTTCTTCATCAAAACCTTTGTCCCTTCCCCCGGTTTGGACAGTACTTCCAGGTCGTCCATAAACGCTTCCATAAAAGGGAATCCCATCCCCGAACGGTTTAACTCCGGCTTCGTTGTAAAAAGCGGTTCCATGGCTTTCTCCACATCCCCGATTCCCGTCCCCTCATCCGACACCTCGATATGTACCACATCCCCGTCAATCCGGCAGCGTATCCGCACCTTTCCGCCTTCCATCCCATCATACCCGTGGATGATGGCATTGGTGACCGCTTCGGACACCGCGGTCTTGATATCCGATATTTCCTCCAGCGTAGGGTCCAATTCCGACACAAATGCCGCCACCGCCACCCGCGCAAAAGACTCGTTCGCCGACACGGCATCAAATTCCATCTCCATTTCGTTTTTCCAACCGTCGTTTTTCCCGTTATTTTTTCCGCCATTTACTCTGCTATTCATCCCGTTCCTCCTAGTCCATGATTTCCACGATTTTGTGCAAACCCGATATCATTAACAGACGCCTGATCCTGTGGTCGGCATTGATGGCAAATACCTTCCCGCCGAAACAGGAAATAATCTTATACCGCCCCATGATGATACCGATGCCCGAACTGTCCATGAACCTCGTATCCTCAAAGTCAAACACCACATTGCTCACGTTCTCCCGCACAATAAACTTGTCCGCATTTTCGCTTATGTAAGTTGACTTATGGTGGTCAATCTCCTCCGGCATCCTGACCATCAGATAATCGTCTATCACCTTAAAATCCTCGTCCATCCCTGTCTCCTTTCCGTCTCTCCCCTGCCCGTGTGCAATCGGGTAGGGAAGATATCTTCCCTGCTCGCCGCGCGCCCCGTGCGCCGCTTTAGCGGCATCTTCCTCTGCACGGGACTGTGCAATCGAGTAGGGGAAGGTTTTTCTCCCCTACTCGCCGCGCGCCCCGTGCG
>CANTGP010000336.1 GCA_947653315.1 uncultured Lachnospiraceae bacterium | reverse complement strand
CGTTTATCCGCGAACCGGTTGCATGTGCAAAGCAGGAATGGTATAATTCTTTTTTGGAATATTGGAATACTATCTGCGGATGAAAAGGCAGTATGGTATGGCGGTACGGTGCAGGACGGGGATATCGGAGGAGGAAACGTGGGAAGAAAGAGCAGCGGGCGTATTTTGATAGGATATGATTTGGGGGAGGATTACGCCCAGATTAGTTATTATCTGCCGGCAGGCGAAGATGTGGAGACCCTTTCGGTGGTGGCGGGCAGTGAACAGTACAGTATCCCCATGGCTCTTTGCAGGCGCGGGGAGGCGAACCAGTGGCTTTACGGCAGGGAGGCGGCAAAAGCCGCGAAGGCGCAGGAAGGCGATTTGGTGGAACATCTGCTTGCGTTGGCAAGGAAAGGGGAGGAGGTCACGGTGGGGGAGGAAAGTTTTGACCCCGTGGCGCTGTTAACACTTTTTGTGCGCAGGAGCTTGGCTTTATTGGGGACTGTCGCCCCGTTGGAACATTTGGACGGGGTGATGTTTACCGTGGAGCAGTTGGATGAACGCATGGTGAAGGTGCTTTCCCAAATGGCGGCGAACCTGCAGTTGAAAACGGACCGGATTTATTTCCAAAGCCATGTGGACAGTTTTTACTATTTTACCCTTTCCCAGCCGGAACCGTTATGGGCATATGAAGTGCTTCTGTGTGAATACGACAACCGGAAGCTGCGGCTGTACCGTTTCGAGTGCAACCGGAAAACAACGCCCCGGGTGGTATTTATCGAAACGGATGAACGCAAGGAAATGAAACGGGAGGAAAACGGCGACGGGGAGCTTCCAAAGGACGGGCTGGATGATATGTTTTCCCGGATTGTGAAGGAGAAGTGCAACGGAAGGGCGGTTTCCTGTGTTTACCTGATCGGAGACGGCTTCAAGGACGGATGGGCGGACGAATCGCTGCATTATTTGTGCAGGGGACGGCGCGTGTTCCAGGGGAATAACCTATACAGCAAAGGGGCATGCTACGGTATCTGCGAGAAGCTGGGATGGAGGGAAGCCAAAACCGGGTATGTGTTTCTTGGCAGGGATAAACTGACGGCGAATGTGGGAATGCGTCTGCTGCGGCGCGGTACGGATTCCTATTTTGCCATTATGGACGGCGGGATTAATTGGTATGAGGCGGATCGGGAGTTTGATGTCGTTATGGAGTCGGGGGATACGGTGGGAGTGCTGCTGACTCCTTTAAACGGCGGGGAACCCAGGGAAATCCTTATGGTTTTGGAAGGGCTTCCCCAAAGGGCGGACTGGACGACGAGACTGCGGATTCGGGCGCAGATGCTTACAAGGACCCAGTTAAGGCTGAAGGTATCCGATATGGGATTCGGGGATTTTTTCCCTTCGTCGGGTGCGGAATGGGAGAAGCGGATTGAGCTTGTCTGAGCGGAATGGGAAATAACGGATATGGAATAAATTCGGAATTAATTTGGAACAAATTTTGAATAAAAAAGGAGAAAAGGCATGGGTAAACTTTCGCTTTGTATGGGAAAATATGCAAAGACGCCTTATTTCATGGATAAAATTTCCATGAACCTTTATTCCGTGGAGGAACTGTGTTACTGTCTGTTAAAAAACGCTTACCTGATTGACCAGGGCATCATGGACGGCAGACTGGAGGAGTGGCTGGCAGGGGAATGCGGGCTGCGGGAACTGGCGGCGCAGCTTGGGCAGTTGGCGAATGCGGGCTGTTCGGTGGGCGGATATGCAGGGGCGGTTTTGGAATATGTGGGTTACGGAGACCGGGAGACATGGGCGGAAGCGGTGGGCGTGCTGGAGGAAGGCAAGGATTTGAGCCTGTACGAAAAGAGGAAGACACGCGCCGATTATCTGGTGGAACACAAGAGGTATGCCGTGGCGCTGAAAAGTTATGAAAGCCTGCTGGAAGAACTGCCGGAAGCGGAGAAGGAGTTGCGGGCGGGAATCCTCCATAACCAGGGTGTGGCTTATGCGCAATTGTTCCGATTCCAAAACGCGGCGCACTGTTTCGAACAGGCATACGGATGCGGGGGAGGGGAAGACGACCTCACCCATTTCCTGGCGGCGAAACGGATGGCGATGGAGGAAACGGAGTACGTCGATTTTGCCGCTGGGCAGGAGGATCCTTACGGCGCGGTATTAAAGGTGGAGAAAGCCGTGGAGGATGCGGCGAAGGAATTTGAGGGAACGGAGGAAAGCCGGATGCTCTTTACCCTTGGCGTATGCAGGGAGGAGAACCATTCCGTATCCTATTACGAGGAGACGGGGCGGCTCGTCCATGGGTTGAAGGACCATTACAGGGAAATCACGGCGGAATGACAGGGAAAACGCAGGAAAACAGGCGGCTGTGGGAAATGCGGCAGTAAAAACCGCAGGAAAAAAAGGAATGGTATATGGGTTTATTCAAAGGATTGTTTCATAAGAAAAACGGATGGCTGGAAAATGTCAGGCTTTGGCGCAAGCCGGAGGATTTATACGGGGAAGAAGAACAGGGCTGGGGAAACTGGGAAGACGAAATGGAAGACGGGGAAGGACGGGTAGTCCTGCCGGATGAATGGGATAAGATGGCTTCCGGTTCCGATTTTGTTTCCGCTCCCAAAAGAAAACAGTCTTTGGGAATCCTGGACGTCCATGATGCCGCACAGCGGCAGGAGTTCGTGCAGAGCTGTCTGGACCGCATGGGTGAGGCGGCAAAAGAGCTGGAAGGTCTTACTTTTGAGTATAATATGGTGACTTCTTACCTGAAGGATATGGAAGAAATCGAGGCGCTTCCCGAAAGCGAGCGGGCGGAATTGAATGCCGCCGCCCAAAAAATCCAGGATTTGGAAGAAAAACAGGACGTTTATTTAAAGAAAAAGAACCGCTTAAGCGATGAAAAATACCATAAGATGGAACGAATGGAAGACGAGGCGGAAGAAGGCTGCCGGAAACTGGCGGAAGCGGAGAACTACCAAAACCTGATCCGTCAGGATATGTCCCGCCTGGAAGGGGAAAAGCATGCTTACCATTACCGCAAGGGGGAACTGCGCGCGGCGGTAGCGGATGCCAAGGGAATGGCGGTAATCTGTTCCATGGCATTGGTGGTATGCTTTGTGATTCTGTTTACGCTGCAGTACGTTTTGGAAATGGATACCCAAATGGGATTTCTGCTGACGGCAGGGTTTGCCGCAATGGTAATTACGGTGCTGTATTTCAAATACACGGAGTCCGTGAAGGAATTAAAACGGGTGGAAAAAGGGATTAACCGCATTATCCTCCTGCAGAACCGCGTGAAAATCCGCTACGTGAACAATACGAACCTGCTGGATTATCTGTATATGAAGTACCAGGTGTCCAGCGGGAAGGAACTGGCGGGTCTTTGGGAAAAATACCAGGTCGAAAAAGAAGAACGAAGGCGTTACCGGGAGGCGGAGCTGGAGCTGGACGATTACCATCAGGACCTTTTGAACATCCTGAAATGTTACCAGGTGAAGGACCCCGCCATTTGGCTCCATCAGACGGCGGCGCTTTTGGACAACCGGGAAATGGTGGAAATCCGCCATGACCTGATTATCCGAAGGCAGTCCCTACGCAAGCGGATGGATTACAACAAGGAGATGATTATGAACAAGGCGGAGGAGGAAATTAAAGAACTGGTGGAAGATTATCCCCAGTACGCGGAGGAAGTGGCGCGGATGGTGCAGCGGTGAGGGGAGCCGTGCGGTGCAGCGGTCCGGTGCAGGGAATGTATTTACGGTGCCACCATTTTCGTAAATAGAATAAACCGTAGAAAGAGAGTAGAAAGAGATGTTTATAGGCTTTTCAGTCAGTAATTATTTGT
>CANTGP010000335.1 GCA_947653315.1 uncultured Lachnospiraceae bacterium | reverse complement strand
GCGGGTCGGGGAAAATTTTCTGCTCCCGCTCTGCGCAAAAAAGGAATGACATGTTGCGCAAAACAGGGAGGAAATTTGGCGGTTTTGCACTCCGGTGCTAAGGGAAAATTATAATTAATGTGAATAGATTATAAAAAAAGAGAATGATATAATTGATTTATGGTAATTTATAACAAATAATATCATTTGAGATGTGCGCAATCATTGCGCAACAAAAAGGAGGAAATATGAAAGGGCAGGGAGGATTCAGAGGATTTTTAAAAAAGTTGCATAAGAACCGGGTGTTCCTGTTGATGCTGTCGCCAGCGATTATCTATACGCTGGTGTTCGCTTATTATCCGATGACCGGTATCGTGATGGCATTTAAGAAATACAATTATGCCGGCGGCATTTGGGGGAGCCCCTGGAACGGACTGGAGAACTTTAAATTTTTCTTTAAATCCGGGCAGGCGGGACTGGTGACCAGGAATACTGTGCTGTATAATATTGCGTTTATTCTCTTGGGAACATTTACCCAGGTCGCGGTGGCGGTGTTTTTAACGGAAATCCATAATAAACATTTCCGTAAAATTTCCCAGTCCATGATGTTTCTTCCTTATTTTATTTCATGGGTTATCGTGGGCGTAATGGCATTTAATATCTTTAGTTCGGATTATGGTTTCATGAACCGGCTGATTACGTCGTTAGGCGGTGAAAAGATTCCTTTTTACACGACGCCGCAGGCATGGCCGTTTATTTTAATCTTCTTTAATATTTGGAAAGGCGTGGGATATGGTTCCGTTATGTATTTGGCGGCAATCATGGGGATTGATACTTCCATTTATGAAGCGGCGGCAATCGACGGCGCCAATGTGTTCCAAAGGATTTTTAAGGTGACAATTCCGATGATTATGCCTACCATGGTGATTCTGCTGCTGATGTCCGTAGGGGGTATTTTTAAAGGGAACTTTGACATGTTTTATAATTTGGTGGGGAGTAACGGGCTTTTGTATAACTATACGGATGTAATCGATACGCTGACCATGCGCTCCCTGATCAGCAGCAACGATTTTGGCATGTCGGCGGCAATCGGGTTGTTCCAGTCCGTACTGTGCCTGATAACGGTAACCGTGGTAAATAAACTGGTAAAATTGTATGACGAAGAATATGCGTTATTCTGATTGGGGGGATGGAAAATGTCTAATGCAACTCATATAGGAAAAGTAAAAAAAGGCAAAGATGTGATCGCGCTGAACGTAATCGCGTATACCTTTACCGGAATATTGGCATTGATTTGCCTGATTCCCTTTTTGATGATTATTGCCGGTTCCTTTTCTTCGGAAGCGGCGATTACCCAAAACGGATTCAGCCTTCTGCCGCAGGATTTTTCCCTGGAGGCTTATAAGACGGTATTCCATGAACCGATGGTGGTGTTCCGGGCTTACGGCGTTACGATTGGGCTGACGCTGGCGGGTACGGCGGTGGGACTGCTGTTCCAGACGATGACCGCTTACGTGCTTTCAAGAAAGGATTTTGAGTGGAGAAACGGATTTTCCTTTTTCTTCTATTTTACGACATTGTTTTCCGGCGGGCTGGTGCCGACGTATGTGCTGTATACCCAAACATTGAAACTTGCCGACAGTTATTTGGCGATGCTTTTGCCGCTGTTATTCAGTGTATATAATCTGTTAATTATGAAAAGTTATATCACGTCAATTCCGGAATCACTGGTGGATGCGGCAAAAATAGACGGCTGCGGGGAAGTGCGGACGTTGTTCCAGGTGGTCATGCCGCTGATTCAGCCGGCGCTTGCAACCGTCGGACTGTTTATCGCGCTTGCTTATTGGAACGACTGGTACAATGCCATGTTGTATATCAGAAATTCGGATAAATATCCGCTGCAGTACTTTCTGTACCAGCAGGTAAACAATATCGAATCGTATAAAAAACTGATTTCAAACAATGCTGTCAGCAGTGCGGTGGTAAGCGCATTGTCCCTGCCGACCCAGACATTGAAAATGGCGCTGACCATTGTGGTGACGGGCCCCATTATTTTGGTATTTCCGATGGTGCAGAAATACTTTGTACAGGGTATTACAATCGGTGCGGTAAAAGGCTGATGTTTACATACCAGGGTAGTTCATTAAATCTATCATATTTTTATTAAGGAGGTTTTTATGGGAAAGAGAATGAAAAAAGTTTTGGCAATGCTGCTTGGCACAGCCTTGGCGGTTGGGACGCTGGCAGGATGCGGTTCTTCGGGCAATACCCCGGACGGCGGCAACGGAAGCGGAACGGGAGGCAGTGCGTCGGCAGGAACGGACGGCGGCGGAACGGGCACGGCGGATACTTCCGAGCATGTGGATTTGAAAATGTACCTGATCGGTGAACGGACTGCGGATTTTGACGAAGTTTACGGAAAAATAAATGAAATTTTGGAGGAAAAGCTAAACTGTTCCCTCAGTGTGGATTTCCTTTCCTGGGGGGAACATGATACCAGGTATTCGCTGCTGTTTTCCGGGCAGGAGGATTTTGATTTGATCTTTACCGCATCCAGTTGGTGCCATTATGAGCAAACGGTTGCTTTGGGAGGGTTTTACCCGCTTTCGGAAGAATTTATCCGGACCTATGCGCCCGGTATATGGGAAGTGGTTCCGGAAATGGCGTGGGACCAGGCAAAGATAGACGGACAGATTTACATGGTGCCCAACTATGCCAATGAATTCGGTCAGGATGTCATTGCGGTGCGGGGGGACTTAATGGAGAAATACGGTATTTCGCAAATTACGTCATGGGATGAATTAAAGGAATTTTATGTTGCCTGTGCGGCGGACGGCATGTATGCCAGCCAGGGCGGGCCGTGGTACCAGTATTTCCAGGCGGACGGAATGTCCGTAACCGGAGGGGCGCCGAAAGGCGGTGAATTGGTGCTTTACCATATGCAGGATCCGGAAGACAAGAAATTGTACTATATCCTTGACTGGGACGGATTTGCGGATTACTGTAAACAGGTAAAAGAGCTTGCGGATGCGGGCTGCTGGTCGGCAGATGTGCTGAATGCCAATAATGAAAGGCAGGACGGTCTCCTTACCGGAAGGACCGCAGGCATGATTTGGAACTTGGGAAGCTGTGTGACTTATGCGAAACAGGCGAATGAGGAACATCCGGAATGGAATGTAACATTGGCGGATCCGGTTTCCGCACAGCCGAAGAAAGTACAGTCCTATATCAATAACGGCATGGCAATCAATATTGGCAGCCAGCATAAGGAACGCGCGATGATGGTATTGAACGAATTTTATACCAATCCGGAGGTTTATGACCTTGCAATGCTGGGGATTGAAGGGAAGCATTGGGAAGCAGTGGGCGACGACCAGTACAAGGTCATTGACGAGAGCAATTACGGGGTATCCAGTAATTGTAACTGGGGATGGAACAATATGGAAATCCAAAGGACGGAATTTATTGAGAACAGGACGGCATTGGATGATGTCCATGACACAATGAAGGAAACGTGGGACAACAATGTGAAACCGGCGCATATTTATGACGGGTTTAATTTTGACTCCACAAAAGTAAGCACACAGTTTGCGGCAGTGGAAGCGGCGTTGGGAAATTACTATGAGCCGTTGGTAAACGGACTGGTGGATGACGTGGACCAAACGATTGCGGAATTCAGCGCTGCATTGGAAAGCGCCGGTATCCGGGATGTTTTGGAGGAAATGGAAAATCAGGCGGCGGCGTATGTTGCCGAAAAGCAGGGGAATTAATTGGAATGGGCTGCTATTTCCGTAGCAGCCCGTTTTATGCACACGGGCACCCCAAGGAAGATGCCAGCGAAGCTGGCGGGTGCCCGGC
>CANTGP010000334.1 GCA_947653315.1 uncultured Lachnospiraceae bacterium | reverse complement strand
GTGTAATGGATAAATTTCTGAATTATATGAAATTAAACGATGAAGACGAATACTATGACGACGATTATTATGACGAACCGGATGCCCCCCAGCCCCAGCCAAAGAAAATGACAACCGTCAAGGAAGAACCGGCGGGACAGGAGGAACCGGCAAAGAAGACCACGCCGAAAATCACTCCCATGACCAGACAGCCCCGGAAACTGACGGGCGCGGGAATGGAAGTGTGCGTCATCCGCCCGACATCGGTGGAAGACGGGCGGGAGATTACGGAAACGCTTCTTGCCAACCGCACCGTAGTCTTAAACCTGGAAGGACTGGATGTGGACGTGGCGCAGAGGATCATTGATTTTACGTCGGGTTCCTGCTTCGCCATCAGCGGAAACCTTCAAAAAATATCCCATTACATATTCATCATCACACCGGCAAGCGTGGATATTTCCGGCGATTTCCAGGAATTGATTTCCGGCGCTTTTGACGTACCGATTAACAAATAATGAGGAAATTCAGCAAATTATTTAACAAATCATTTAACAAATAAAGGGTAAAAAACACATGAGGACTGCAGAAACTTCCCGTACCGGGAAGTTTTAATTATGCACACGGGCACCCAAAGGAAGATGCCAACGAAGCTGACGGGTGCCCGGCGCGCGAGTAGGGGAGAAAAACCTTCCCTACTTGATTGCACGGTCCCGTGTAAGGGCATCCAATGAAAAAAACACGGAACAAACAATAGTGAGGAGGATTTTCTGATGGCACAAAGACTGACCATTCAATATGACAAAAAACCATGCTACGACATCGTATTTTCCCAAAATTTTGAAGGACTGGGGGAGGAACTGGCAGAATTAAACCTTCCCGGTCCATGCCTTGCGGAGCGCAAAATCTGCATCCTTACGGATTCCACGGTGGAGCCGCTGTATGCCCGGACGGTTCTCGACCAAATAGAAGGAAAATGCAAAAAAGCGGTTGTTTTTTCTTTTCCCGCAGGGGAGAAAAGCAAAACGCTGGATACCGTAAAACAAGCCTATACGTTCCTGATCCGGGAAGGCTTTGACCGGAAAGACCTGCTGCTTGCGCTTGGGGGCGGCGTCGTGGGCGACCTTACCGGATTTACCGCAGCCACCTACCTACGCGGCGTGGATTTCATCCAGATTCCCACAACCCTTTTGGCACAGGCGGACAGCAGCATCGGCGGCAAAACCGGCGTGGATTTTGACGGCTATAAAAACATGGTTGGGGCTTTTTACATGCCGAAGTTGGTGTACATGAACGTTTCCGTGCTGAAAACGCTGGAAGAACGGCAGTATTTTTCCGGTTTTGCGGAAATCATGAAACACGGCCTGATCAAAGACCATATTTTTTACGAATGGCTGCTGGATAACATGTACGAAATCTGCGAACGTGACCCGGCAGTGCTGGAAGAAATGGTGATGAAAAGCAGTACCATAAAAAAAATGGTGGTGGAAAAAGACCCGACGGAAAAAGGGGACCGTGCGCTTTTAAATTTCGGTCATACCATCGGACATGCCATAGAAAAAGCAAAGAACTTTGAACTGTACCATGGGGAATGTGTGGCGCTCGGATGCGTTGCCGCCGCCTACATTTCATGGAAGCACAACCTGCTTGGCATGGAGGAATACTATGAAATCCGGGACATGTTCGTTCCTTTTAACCTGCCCATTTCCATTGACGACATCCAACCGGAAGAAATCCTGGCGCTGACGAAATCAGACAAAAAAATGGAAGCCGGAAAAATCAAATTCATCCTGTTAAAAAAAGTCGGGAAGGCAGTGATCGACCAAACGGTAACGGACGAGGACATTTTAGGCGCCATTGGGGAAATCTTTTTCAGTGACGAGGATCAGGCGGAGTAACGGATATGGAGAATAACGGCACTTATTGTTTTCAGGTAAGAGAGGATGCCATGGAAAACCAAAGAATCGATAAGGTATTGGGGCTTGTCCTCCCTTCCCTGTCGCGTTCTTATATCCAAAAGCTGCTGAAGGAAGGTTTGGCGGAAGTAAACGGAGCGGCAGTAAAACCGAATTACCGTGCAAAATTAGGGGACCATGTGCGTTTGGAACTTCCCCCTGCCGGGGAACCGGATATTTTACCGGAAGAAATACCGTTGGATATCCTGTATGAAGACGACGACGTGCTGGTGGTCAACAAACCGAAAGGGATGGTCGTGCATCCCGCGGCCGGACATTATGACGGGACGCTGGTAAACGGAATTATGGCACATTGTAAAGGGAGCCTGTCCGGTATTAACGGCATCATGCGTCCGGGCATCGTCCACCGTATCGATAAGGATACTACCGGTTCCGTCATCATTTGCAAAAATGACGACGCCCACAACCAGATCGCCGCCCAGTTAAAGGAACATTCCGTAGTCAGGCGTTACCATGCCATCTGTTACGGTGTGCCGGAAAAAGACGAAATAACCATATGCGCGCCGATTGGAAGGCATCCCACCGACCGTAAAAAGATGGCGGTAAACGAAAAAAACGGAAAACCTGCCGTAACCCATATGAAAGTGTTGCAGCGCTTCCATGGTTATACTTATGTGGAATGCCGGCTGGAAACGGGACGTACCCATCAGATACGGGTTCATATGGCTTCCATCGGACACCCGCTTTTGGGGGATACGGTATATGCCCCCGGCAGGACATCGCCTTATAAACTGGAAGGGCAGTGTCTTCATGCGAAAATTCTTGGTTTTCGGCATCCGCGTACCGGGGAATATGTGGAAACGGATGCTCCGCTGCCGGAGTATTTTGTGCATTTGCTTGAAATTTTAAAATAATTTCCGTTTATGAAACGAAATCCATGTGTTTTCGATAAGTTGTTGAAATATTTGCTTATTTTTTATATAATATATGGTAGGGATTTAAGAATATAAACGGAAAAGGACTAAAAAGCAAAGCGACAGGAGGAATTTGTATGAATACAATCGTTACCATAGGCCGTCAGTTCGGTTCGGCAGGACGGGAAATCGGGGAAAAAGTGGCGGAATATTTTGGAATTAAATGTTATGATAAAGAGCTGTTAACGAGAGCGGCGCAGGAGAGCGGATTTTGTGAAGAAATGATCCAAAACCATGATGAGCGGCCCACCAATTCTTTCCTCTATAACCTTGTGATGGACACTTACTCGTTTGGTTACAATGCGTCTTCGTTTGTGGATATGCCCATCAGCCATAAAGTGTTTTTGGCACAGTTTGATACCATTAAGAAAATCGCGGACGAAGGGCCTTGTGTGATTGTCGGACGCTGCGCGGATTATGCGCTAAGCGAATATAAGAACTGTGTCCATTTGTTTATTTACGGCGACGAAGCATCGAAAACAAAACGTATTATGGAAAAATACAGCCTTACGGAGCAAAAGGCGAAAGAAATGATTACCAAAAAGGACAAACAGCGCCAAAGTTATTATAACTATTATTCTTCCAAGAAATGGGGACGTGCCGACAGCTATGATTTATGCATCAACAGCAGCGTTCTTGGCGTGGAAGGAACGGTACGGCTGATTATCCAGTTCATTGAAGATTTTGAGGCGAAAAAATAACGGAACCGTTAAATGATGTTAAAAAGGAAGGCTTACGGAGATGGCTTTTAGAGTACATACAGACCGTCTGCGCAAGGGAATGGTAATAAAAAATGACGTTTATTCCAGAACCGGTGCAGTCCTCATTCCCGTCAATACTCCCGTAACAAAAGAGGTATTGGCGCTTTTGACCAGACATTTCATCGATTATGTCATGGTGGATTACCAGTCAACCGAATCCAGTCCGGCAGATCCCCTTCTAGATAATACTTCCGTCCCTCCTTCACCAACTTAACCCCGTTC
>CANTGP010000333.1 GCA_947653315.1 uncultured Lachnospiraceae bacterium | reverse complement strand
GGCAGACCATTGACTTGAATGTATGGAGAAAGCGGCTGACAGCCCTGGGCTATGAGCGAATGGCTCAGGTAGACGGAATGGGCCAGTTTTCTATCCGGGGCGGGATTATAGACGTATTCCCTTTGACAGAAGAAACGCCGGTGCGAATTGAGCTTTGGGACTGATGGTGGAGCTTGACGGAAGATTCCGGATTACGTCTAACAGGGAGAGCGGATTTGGACGGTATGACATTATGCTTATTCCAATGGATAAGGAAAGGGACTGTGCATATATCATAGAGTTTAAGGTTCATAAACCTTTGAAGGAAAAGGATCTTGCGGAAACCGTTTCCAATGCCTTGAACCAGATTGGGGAAAAACGTTACGAGGCACAGCTTGCTGCCATTGGGATAGAACCGGGGAAAATCAGAAAATACGGGTTTGCTTTTAAAGGAAAGAAATGTCTGATTGGAGCAATGCATGATAATTTTGGAAAAGAAAAGGATGGATGAAAATGAGTGAACTTCTACGGAAAATCCGGGAAAATGTATCGAAAGTAATCGTCGGGAAAGAAGATGTGACGGGACTGCTTCTTGCCGCTTTGGCTGCAGGGGGACATGTGCTGCTGGAGGATATGCCGGGGACGGGAAAGACGGTGCTGGCAAAAGCGCTGGCGAAATCCATGGATTTTTCGTTTCACAGGATACAGTTTACGCCGGACCTGCTTCCCAGCGACGTGACGGGGCTTTCTTATTACCATCAGGAGAAAGGAACGTTTGTGTTTAAGGAGGGTCCCGTGTTTACCAATCTTCTGCTTGCCGACGAGATTAACCGCGCGACGCCCAGGACGCAGTCGAGCCTGTTGGAATGCATGGGGGAAGGGCAGGTGACGGTGGACGGTGTGACGAGGAAGCTGGGCGTGCCGTTTTTTGTCATTGCCACACAGAACCCGGTGGAGACCCTTGGCTGTTATCCGCTGCCGGAAGCGCAGATGGACAGGTTTCTGATGAAAATAAGCATGGGGAGTTTGAGCGCAGGAAAAGAGCGTGAAATGATTGACCGTTTTATTACCGGACGTCCGCTGGAAACGATAACCCCGGTCTGCTCGCAGGAGGAGATGGCGGGGCTGCAGGAGGAATGCCGGGGGATTTACGTCCATGCGGATTTGCGGGATTATATCGTGAAACTGGTACAGGGGACGCGCAAATACGGCGAAGGAACGGGGGAAAACCGCGGGATAACCGAGGGTGTCAGTCCCAGGGGAACGCTGGCGCTGCTGCGCGCTTCCCAGGGTTATGCCATGGTGGAAGGAAGGGATTTCGTGGCGCCGGAGGACATTAAGGCGGTGGCGGTGCCGGTGCTTGCCCACAGAATGGTGCTGGATTCCGGTTTTACGGAAGAAAAAATATCGGTAATCCGCGGACTGTTAAACAGTGTGGCGCTGCCCACGGAGGATTGGACGAAACCATGATCAGTTTATTTTTTGCAGGGATATTTTTGGTCTGTTTGGTATGGGAACTGTATTTCGGACGGCATTGGTACCGGAACATGGAGGTCTGCCTTCATTTTGTGCAGGATTACGTGTATGCGGGCGGGCAGGCGCAGCTTGAGGAACGGATTGGGAACCGGAAGAAGCTGCTGCTGCCGGTATTGGAGGTGGCTTTCCATATACGCCGGGAACTGGTGTTCAGCGATTACGAGAATACCAATGTGAGCGATTATACTTATAAAAGGGATATTTTTGCCCTGCTCGGAAACCAGCGTATTACGCGGACGCTGACGGTGGACTGTACCAAAAGGGGATACTACCGGTTGGAAAAAGCGGATTTGACCACTTATTCCATGCTGTTTAGAAAGCGGTTTTCCAGGGAATGGCCGGTGGATACGGAGCTTTATGTCTATGCCAAAAGGGTGGATGTTTCGGATATTCTGGTTGTTTGTGAACGCCTGATGGGGAATGTACAGTGCGCCAAACGTCTCAGTGAAGATCCGTTTGCCTATGCTTCCATCCGGGAGTATACCGTTACTGACCCCATGAAGGCGATTAACTGGAAGGCGAGCGCCAAGACGGGGGACTTGATGGTCAATACCTTTGAGTCGACGTTAATGGAAAAAGTGATGATTTACGTGGACATGGAAGATAAGGGAATCCTGAAATACGGATATCTGACGGAGGAATCCATTTCCGTGGCGGCAACCCTTGCCAGCCAGTTAGTGGCACGGGGAATGGAAGTGGGCATCCGTGTCAATGTGGAAGCCGCGGAACAGGGGCAGACAACGCGCAATGGCAGGAGGAAGAAAGGACGCGCAGGGGATACCGCTTCCGCCGCCGTGCCGGAAACCGTGTATTTGGAACCGGCGGGTGGCAGAAAGCAGGCGTCAGGCATCGAGCGGATGCTTGCCAAGCGCGGGACGGAGGAAAAGACGGTGGCGTTTTCCTCCATACTTACCGCACCGGAGGAGGATGCGGTAAACATTATCATATCGAAAAACGTGGCGGAGAACCGGGAGGCCATAGAAGCATTTTTAGGACAGGAACGGCAGGGAATATGGATTATTCCCGTTCCGCGTGGGGAAGAAGCGACGGAAAAGGTGCCGGATCATATCCGCACGGTCCGGCGGGAGGTGGAAAGAAGTTGAGGAAGAAGGTGAAAATAGCGGCGGGCTGGATACATGCCACGCTTGTTTTGGCGTTGCTTTTGCCGTTAATGTGTGCGCTTGGCAGGAAACCGGGGGAAACGGCGGAACGGTTGTTTTATCTGCGCTGCCTTTTCGTTGCGTTTCCCGTTGCGGCGACGTGGATTGCCGTGGAAAAATGCAAGGGTGCGTTTTCCTATGCCGCAGCATCGGCAGTGGTTTTTGTATCCACATGGCTGCTTGGGCGTTGGGCGGCGGGGACGCTGGGGCACGGGGAAGAAGCGTTTTTATATGTTCCGATACTGCTGGGGGAGACCGTGCTTGTCATCCTTCTGCGTTTCGTCGGCAGGGTGAACCGGAAAAAAGAACAGGATATGGCGGAAGCTAGGGACCCGAACTGGAAGCCTTATGTGGATATGCTGCAAACCCCTTCGTTTATGATGTTTTTGTATTTTTTTGCCGTATATTTTCTTGGGCTGAATACATACAGTCCCGAAGTGTGCAATGAGGCTTTGGCAAGCGCTGCCGTATACGGAGTGGCGGCGCTTTTGTACCGCCATGTGCAGGAGACGGAGAACTATCTTTCGTTAAATAAAAGAACCTGCAACCTTCCTTCCAAAAGGATTTACGGAATCGGGAACGGGATGCTGGCATGTTTCCTGCTGCTGCTTGCGGTGGCTGCCCTGCCCGGTTTTTTTTCCGCCGGGGGAAGGGAATACCATGATTTCCGGAACGGATTTGCGAACTTGCAGGTGGACTATGTGGAATTTGGCATAGGCATGGATGCCATGGGCGGCGGCGATATACTTCCGGAGTGGGTCAGCCAATTCGGGGAACCGGAACCGACGCCGGTATGGGTTACGTTTTTGTTTTACGCTGTGGGGGTGGGAATCTTTTTGGCATTGGCGGCGGCGTTCGGGAAATGGATGCTTGACATGTTCCGTGATTTCCGTGTGGCGGTGGATGAGAACGGCGATGTGGTGGAACAACTGGAGGATGTGAAGGAAGAAGGGTTGGAACGTGTGCCGGAACCGGCGGGGGACCGCAGGCTGACGGAGCGGGAGCGGATCCGGAGACAGTACCGGCGGTTTATCCGTAAACACCGGAAGGACCGTCCTGCCATTTATGAATCGCCGGCGGAAATCGAGGGGAATGCCGGGGTGGCGCGGACGGAGGAAGGTGTTAAGATGCATGGAAGGTATGAGACGGCGCGGTATGGGCGGGAAGCGGAGTAAAAAGCGGAAAATGATGT
>CANTGP010000332.1 GCA_947653315.1 uncultured Lachnospiraceae bacterium | reverse complement strand
TTTTCCTTTTCCGTTCCCACTTTCCGTACCATACAACAGCACGCCCCGATTCCGGGAAATTCCCCCATGACATTCTCGATTTCCGACAGTTCGATGCGCAGTCCCCGCAGCTTTACCTGTCTGTCATTCCTGCCGCAGTACATCAGCCTTCCTTCCTCCGAAAAATATCCCAAATCCCCTGTGCGGTACAGACGGATACCGTTCCACATCCGGTATTTGGCTTCCGTTTCCTCCGGCCGGTCTTTATAGCCGATGCCCACGCCATTGCCGTATACGCAGATTTCCCCTACCGCACCGAACGGAACCGGATATCCCTCCCTGTCCAAAAGCAGGATACCCGTATTGGCTATGGGCGTTCCGATGGAAGCGGCATCCCCTGCCTCCGTAATGGTAGCGCCGATGGTAGTTTCCGTCGGACCGTAACCATTATAAATCCGTATCCGGTAAGTATCCGCCAACCGCTTCACAAGACTTCCGGGCAGAACCTCCCCTGCCGCCAAAATGGCTTTCACGCCTCCCAGGGCTTCCCGGAAGGCTTCAACCGCCAAATAAGCATTGATACGCGAAGGCGTGCAATGCAGGATATCCGCACCGTGCCGCCGGATATGCGCCGCAAGCTCCCCCGCATCCGTCATGGCTTTCTCATTGCCCAATTCCACGAACAACCCGTTCATCAGCGGAACAAAAATTTCAAACAAGGAAATATCAAAGCAAACCGATCCGATCGCCACGATTCCGTGACCGTTTTTCACCATATCCCGGTTAAAAGGATTGTTATCCGGGTGTACAATGTTTGCAATCCCTTTATGGGAAAGCATCACCCCCTTGGGCCTTCCCGTCGTTCCCGATGTGTAAATCATGTATGCAAGGTCGTCCTGTCCGATTTCCGGCAAAAGCTCCGGCTCCGCTTCCCCGGATAACAGGTCGTCGATTTCCGTATACCGGTACTTTCCCGCCGCCTCCACGTCTTTGGAGGAAACCAGGAGCACCGCACCGCTGTTTTCCAGAATATACGCAATCCGGTCCATGGGATAGGCAGGGTCGGCAGGGATAAATGCCGCCCCCGCCTTCGATATGCCAAGAATCGTGGGAATCAGGCGGTAATCCCTCTTTAACAGAAAGGCAACACAGTCGCCGCCCTTCACGCCAAGCCGCCGTAACCCGCAGGCAATCCGGTCGCTGGCACGGTCAAGCTCCCCGAAGGTAAAAGCATGATTTCCCGCATACAGGGCAGGGGCATCCCCATACCGCTTCACCGCACGCCGGAACAGGGAAGGAATCGTGAGTTCTTTTTCCACGGGAATCTTTCTTCCCTTCACCGAAGTAACCTTTTTCCATTCCGCTTCCCCCATGGTTTTAACGCCCGAAAGGGTTTTCGACGGTATTCCTTCCGCAAGAACCGTCAGGATGGCATCCAAAAAATACCCGGCTTTCTCCTCCGTGTAAACGGACTCCTGATAGTCCGCCTGCATATCCAGTCCGCCGCTTTCGCCGTAAAACAGGTTCAACGTCATATGGTTTGTCATATCCCCTGCCACGCTAAACCGGATGCCGTAGGGGAAATCCGCATGGAAAATAAAGCGGTAAAAGTTAAACACATATTCGGAAACGGTTTCCCCCGTCAGCGCTTCTTCCCGCAGCGCGGAAAGGATACCGTCAAAACCGCAGCCCTTATGTGCGGACGCTTCCGCCGACGCCTGCTTCACCCTCCGGCATAATTCCGCAAAAGTACCCGTTCCTTCCACTCTTACCCGTACCGGAACCAACAACGTATAGCAGCCGAGCGTATTCCTCTGCCCTTCCGTCCGGTTTAACCGGGGCATCAAAAACACCGCATCCTTTTTGCCCGTGGCTTTGGCAAGATAAAACGCATAAGCCGACGCAAAAAGATAAGGGACGGAAATCCCCTCCCTTTCCCCAAACCGTTCCGCTTTCCGCATCAGCTCCCCCGGCACGCAGGCACGCAGGCTCCTAAAGCCGCTTCCGTCCGCTTTCCGCAAAAAAACGGCAGCCTCAAACTCCGCACCGGAAAAGCAGGAATGCCAATATCCGTCCACAGTCCTGTCCAAACCTCCGTCCTCCCGGAAAAACACCGACGGCGCAATCTCTTTTCCCGCAAGCGCATCCATGACATTTTGGGCAAACAGGCTCATGCCGTAACCGTCTATGATGATATGGTGGAAACACACATATAAATAAACGCCGCCTCCCGAAAGCGGTATCACTTTTGCCCGGTACAAACGCCGTTCCATATCCAAAGGGCATCTGTCCATGTTCCCCATGTATTCTTCCGCCAAATCCGCATCACGTTCTTTCCCCGTTTCACAGCCGGAAATCTTTCCGGCGCCGACGGAAAACATCCACTCCCCGTCCTCTTTCACAAGGACGGCGGCAAAAATGTCCGCACGGTCAAGCACCGCATCCGCAGCCTCCATAACTTCCCGCGGGGTATGGTCCGGCAGGTGAAGTTTTAGGGAAATCGTATTCCGCGCACTGCCCGGATGTGCCTGCTCCGCCATTAAAATTTGAATCTGTGATAGGTTCAGTCTGAACTTCCGTTTTTCTGCTGTCATCATACTGTCTCCGTTATCTGTGCCTGCGCCGGTTTGCATACCGTCTTCCTTATGCCTTCTCTATCGTCAGGATATCCGCAAAACCGGTTACTTCAAAAATTTCCATAATAGTGTCGTTGACATGGGTCACACGCATACTACCCTGTTTGTTCATGGTCTTCTGCGCCCCTAACAGGACACGCAGACCTGCCGATGATAAATAATCCAACGCCTGCATGTCAATGGTTAAATCCGTCACCCCGTCGATGGAACTCCTGACAGCTATCTCAAGCTCCGGCGCCGTATTGGTATCCAGCCTTCCTTCCAGTGCGAAACATAAACTGCCGCTTCCGTTTTCCGTCTTCGTAATTTTCATGTTTTCCTCTTTTCTGCGCTGCTTTTTATGTATTCCGGGCTGCGCTTACAGCGCGGACACAGCCCGGCATTCTTTTTTTCCGTTTCTTCTTTTCCGGCATTTCCGGCTGCCCATACAGTCAGACTGCCACCGTGTTATCCGATTATAGCAGAATTTTTTTCTTATTTGGGTTCTGTGGCACAGTTCGTATTTTTTCCGGTATCCTTTGCAGATGCGGCTATCCCGGTAAAAAAAGACAGCAAAAGGCGGTACACTGTCACAGAGTACCGCCCCGCTGCTAAAATTGCTTTACTATGTCGTGATGTGTTTGGTCCGCAACGACGGATGTATCCATCAGAAAAATGCTTTTACATATGCCAATGTCTTTTCCAACAAGTCTTCCGGTATTTTCTCCACAAACTGAATATTCCTACCGATTACATCCAGACATTTCATATGTTCCGTAAGTATAACGCCTGTCGTTTTTGTTCGAACCTGGTGGATAAGGAGGATTATCTGCCTGCAATGGAACGCAGCCCTGTCAGGGATTTGGAAATCAAAACGCTCTGGAAAGCGGCTCTTAGATATTCTTCTTTATCTTTAAAATATTCTTCCCTTCCCGGTATTCATAAGTGATCTCGTCCATACTCTTTTTGACCATATAAATACCAAGGCCGCCGATCTGCCGCTCCTCCGCGGAAAGACTGGTATCCGGTTCTTCGCTTGCCAGCGGGTCGTAAGGGATACCGTGGTCAATAAAAGTGACCGCCACCGCCAGCGGGTCCCCCGTCACTTCCACCCGGACCGTGGCGGATCCGACATCCGGTTTATAGGCATAATGGGCAATATTCCCAAACAATTCATCGATGGCAATATCAATCTGCATCTGCGCCTTCATGGGACAATCAAACAATTCCAACTGTCCGTCCACAAATTCCGTAACTTTTCCAATATTTTCAACGGTTGCGTCAATGACTAACTCTTTCATATTCCC
>CANTGP010000331.1 GCA_947653315.1 uncultured Lachnospiraceae bacterium | reverse complement strand
TCCGCTTCCCAAAGTTCGCCCTGTTGTTCCAGCCAGCCGTAAAAAGCGCCGCCGTCCCCCGTTTCAACGGCAATGCAGTACTCCTGGTCTTCCATGCCCGATGTAACCCAAGCGCTGACCTGCAGCGCTCCCAAAAACACCAGGGGATACAAAAGAACCGGCACCAGCAGCATCATGAGTACCGTCTTCTTGTCACGGAATACGTCCAGCATTTCTTTTTTTAATAAGGTTTTTATGATTTTAGTATTCATTCTGCATTCCCTCCTTACGGATTAATTCCGTGAAAACTTCCCGCAGGTTTCCCTTTCCGGTCTCCGCTTTTAAGGCATCCGGCGTTCCTTCACGGATGATCCTGCCCTGATGGATCAGGACGATCCTGTCGCAGAGATATTCCGCTTCTTCCATGTAATGGGTGGAATACAGGACCGTTTTCCCCCTTTCTTTTTCCCCTTTCATGAAATCGATGATTGCCGCACTGCTTAAAATATCCAGCCCCAGCGTGGGTTCGTCAAAGATATATACCTGCGGGTCGTGAATCAGGCACCTTGCGATGGATGCCCGCTGCGTCTGTCCCGTGGATAATTTTTCAATCCGGTTATCCAAAAAGGAATCCATGGATAACATGGCGCTGATTTTCCCGATCCGTTCCACGGTTTCCCCTTCCTCCATGCCGTAAACCGTCCCAAGCATCTGCAAAAGCTCCCTTGCGGAAAGCCTGCCATAAAGTTTGGTGTTGTTGGAAAGATAACCGATATGCCGCTTTATTTCCAAATCATCCGAAATCTCCCTTCCCCTTTCCCGGATGCGCACCGTACCTTCCGTGGGCTTCATCAGTTTGGACATCATGCGTAACAGCGTCGTCTTCCCCGCGCCGTTGGGACCGAGGATTCCGACGATTTCCCCGTCGCCTACCGTCAGCGAGATATCGTCCACGGCGCGGATTTCCGTTTTCCGGGTTCCTTTCCCTATGCCCATTCCGTTTTTTTTCCCGATTTTTATTCCGTCTTTGATTCCGTTTTTGATTCCGTCATTTGTGTCTTTGATTCCATTTTCTTTTTTCGTTATCTTCGTAAAGGTTTTTACCAAATGTTCCGCCATAATCATTTTCCGTTTCCTCCCGTTTCTTCCCCTTCTTCATCTCCCGATTCCATTTCCGCTTCCGCATCCAGCCGTTCCACCCTCTTGCGGTACAGAAAGACGCCCAAAGACATGACCGCCGTACATACCACCAAAATACAGAGGAAAACAATCCCCCCTATCCGTAAAGCTGTCCAAAGGTCCCCGCATTCACGGTAAGTTGCCAGGAACCGGATAAATCCCCCTGCCAGTCCTCCTGCCGCGCTGGCATACAGGTTCGTTTGGAATGACGGCCGTAACCGCCTGTCCCAAATCCCGTTTTTGATACAGGCCGCCACTATATATACCGCCATGCACATAAAGACAATCCACTCTCCCGCAAAACGTTCCGCTTCTTCCATTCCGTAATACAACAACTGCACGAGTATGACCGCAAACAGCCCGAAAAAAGCCAGCCAGCAACAGTTATGTTCAATCCGGAGCATTTTCTGCTCCTGCATCTCGTCCAAACGGTTCTTTTTTCCTTTTTTCATATTCATCCTCTCCGTCCTTCCCTCATCTTTCCCGTTCCGTCTCCCCTATTCATCTTCCCAAAACAAATCATCCAGACTTTTCCCAAGCACGCGGCATATGGAACGGCACAGCTTAATCGTCGGATTATACTCCCCCTGCTCAATGGCATTCATCGTCTGCCTCGAAATACCGACGGCTTCCGCAAGGGCTTTCTGCGTCATATCCTTCTCCGCCCGCGCCACTTTAATCGCTATGTTCCTCGCCATTTATCCACCTCCCATTGCATAGTACCATATTATTTACCATGTGTCAAATATATTTTACTTTTTGTATTATTTATCTAAACTATTGTCAGATATCAACACCCACATTGCCATGTTAAACCCATATATAGCACCGTACACCCGCCAGCTTCGCCGGCATTTTTCCCCTAGAGGGTGGGCGGAAACTGAAAATTGATTTCCGTGAAAACGGTATTTTGTATCTTGTAACGAACTTTCCGCCATGGTACAATTTACCCGTAACGTTTATCCGTAACGGAAAGGAGGAGACCTGCGCCATGCCACTCATAAAAAACGAAATACCCATCCTGGAATATGACACGGAAATGCAGGCAGTCCTCATGCCCGGCCATGCCGGGAATTACCGCTTCACGGAAAGAGCCGCGCTGCTGTTCATGGAACCGGAAATCGATGCTTACGCCGCAGCACATGACTGCCGCATTACCGGAACCTTTGAGTGTGTCACCAAAACGTTCCATGTTTACCAGACCAAACGCGGCGGCAGGGATATTACATTTTTGCAGGTACCTTTGGGCGGTCCCGGTGCCGTACAGATCATGGAGCAGGTCATCGCCGCCGGGGCAAGGAAAATCATCGCCGCCGGATGCTGCGGCGCGCTGGAAGAAGGGACGGAAGGCGACTTTTTCATACCCACGGCGGCACTCCGGCAGGAAGGGACTTCCTACCACTATCTGCCTCCCGCAAGGGAAGTGGAACTTTGTGAAGAAGCCGTCCTCGCCATCGAACGGACGCTCACCGCGGCAGGTCTGCCCTTCCGCAGATGCAGGACCTGGACTACGGACGGCTTTTACCGCGAAACAAAGGAAATGGTGCTTTACCGCAAAAGCGAAGGTTATTCCGTGGTGGAAATGGAGTGCGCATCCATGGCGGCATGTGCCAAAATGCGCGGCGTAACCTTCGGACAATTATTATTTACGGCAGATTCCCTCGCCAACGTGGAAAAGCATGACGGCAGGAATTGGGGCAACGGCACGTTTGCAGCCGCCATGGAACTCGCGCTGGATGCGGCTGCCTTATTATGATTAGGAGGATTTATGGAATCTTATAAACTGTTGCTTTTTGATTTGGACGGAACATTACTGCGCAGCGACAAAACCATTTCCGCAGGCACCCTGGATGCCCTGCAGGAATGCCGGAAAAAAGGAATGCTCATCGGCATATCCACTTCCCGCAGCGGACAAAATGTCCTGCCTTTCCTCAAAGAAATACAACCGGACCTTTTAATCACCAGCGGCGGGGCGTTGGCATCATTCCGGGACGAATATATTTATAAAGCGGAATTTTCCAAAGAAGAAACCGGACAAATGATTGCCGCCGCACGCAGCGTGTGCGGCATGGACTGCGAAATCACCATCGATACTTTGGATTCCCATTACTGGAATTACAAAACAGACCCGAAAGAATCGGAACAAAACTGGGGAGAGACCATTTACACGGATTATAACGGTTTTGCGCAAAGCGCCCTGAAAATGTGCGTGGAAATCTTTGAGGAGCAAAAGGCAAAACAACTGCAGACACTTCTGAAAGACTGCGACTGCATCCGCTTTTCGGACGGATACTGGTACAAGTTCACCAAAAAGAATGCCACAAAGGAAAACGCCATTTTGGAAGCGTGCGCTTTCTGCCAAATCCGTCCGGAAGAAATCATGGCTTTCGGCGATGATTACGCGGATATCGGGATGCTGGAATTATGCGGCAGGGGCATTGCCATGGGGAATGCCATTGACGAAGTGAAAAAGCGGGCGGATTTGGTCATTGGCGGAAATGACGAGGACGGAATTGCAAACTATCTGCACAAATGGGGCTGCCTGACCCGTTGCCCGTAAGAATCAATCACGGATAGAAACATTCATTTATGAATTATGCTTACCCGGCTGTTTTCTATGGAGGGGTAGTATAAAATAATTTATGTCCGTGGTAAAAACGACTCCTTTTTGGCAAGAATCAATATATGTCATTTACTGCAGGAATCGTTGGGTTACCAAATGTTGGTAAATCAACACTTTTTAACGCCA
>CANTGP010000330.1 GCA_947653315.1 uncultured Lachnospiraceae bacterium | reverse complement strand
TATAAGCTGCCATTCCCCGGCGTTTCATTACTCCATATCTTCAGCAGGCAAAAACCCATGTAAGGTAGGGCGGCGTTTACGGTCTTTTTGTCCTGTGCAAGCTGCGCCCGTAAGGACGGTTTTTTCTTTTTACCCTTGCCGGACAGTGTTTCGATATGCTCCTTAATGTTACCACAATCAAAGTGGTATTAGGTAGTTTTTGAAGAAAAGTTACCAATACGTATCCATAGGTGTTATACTGGAGACAGTTAGCGGCTGCAGCGAGGAAAAAAGGGCTTCCGCAGAAAAGAAAATCATGAAAGGAACAAAGGAAAATGGAACAAAGAATTCTTTTTATAGGCGGCTCGCCCTGCAGCGGAAAGAGTACCGTTGCGGAACGGATGGCAAAGGAATATGCCGCGTATTATTTCAAGGTGGATGATTTTTTGGAAGAATGGATAGGTATGGCGGCAGAGAAGGGATATCCTGCGTGCAAAAGGAGTGCGGGCATGACGCCGGATGAAATGTGGATGAGGGATCCCCTGATTCAATGTAAGGAGGAATTTTTAATTTACGATGAAATCTCGGAATTCCTGTTTGCACGTTTAAGGGAAACGGACCATGATTTTATTGTCACCGAAGGGGCGGCTTATACGCCGGGGGTTATGAAGAAATATAGGCCAAAGAATTATATTTCGATAGTTCCGACACCGGAGTTCCAGGTTTCCCATTACAGGAAGCGTGAATGGGTGCCGTATGTTTTGGAAGGATGTTCCGATAAGGAACGGGCTTTTGATAACTGGATGAAACGGGATATTCTGTTTGCGGCACAGGTGAAAGGGGAATGCGGGGAGAGCGGGATTCCCTGTATCGTAAATGACGGAATAAAAACGGAAGATGAGTTGTTTTTTACGGTCCGGGATTTGTTTGCTTTGACTTAGTTGACGGCAATCCCAAATTCGTGTAAGGTAAAAGGTAGAACAGAAAAGGAAGGGAAGGTATGGGTATATGAAACTGCCGATTTTTGAAAAGTATATTGACGGGTTAATCGAAAAGAGTACGCTGGACGTACCGGCATGGAACATCGAGAAGGCGCGGGAGGGCAAGGCGGCGGGGTGGAATTACATCGACGGCTGTATGATACTGGCGCTTTTGGAGATTTACCAGGCAACGGGGGAAAAGAAGTATTATGAGTTTGCGGATGCTTTCATTGACCACCGGGTAAGGGAGGACGGAACGATTGTCGGTTATTCCGTGGAGGAGTACAACATCGACAACGTAAATGCGGGGAAGACGCTGTTTTCCCTGTATGAACTCAACGGGAAAGAGAAGTACCGCAAGGCCATCGATTTGATTTACAGTCAGGTACAGAACCAGCCCCGGACGGAGGAGGGGAATTTTTGGCATAAGAAGATTTACCCCAACCAGGTTTGGCTGGACGGCATGTACATGGGGCAGCCTTTTTACATGGAATACGAAACGAAATTCAATGACAGGAAAAACTACGGCGATATTTTCCGTCAGTTTGCCAACGTGGTGAAATATATCCGGGATGAAAAAACGGGGCTGTATTACCATGGTTACGATGCCTCCCGCTCCGTTTTCTGGTGCGATAAGGAAACCGGGCTTTCCCGCAATTTCTGGCTGCGGGCGCTGGGATGGTATTCCATGGCGCTTTTGGATACCCTGAACAAGTGTGAACCCGGAGAGGACTATAAGCAGGAGTACGATAACCTGAAAAAAGTGTTCGTGGATTTGACGGATGCCATGTTGAAGTACCAGGATGAAAGCGGCATGTGGTACCAGCTTCCGGCGCTTGGGGGGAAGGAGCCGAATTATCTCGAAACCAGCGGGAGCGCAATCATGGCATATTCCCTGTTAAAAGGCGTGCGCCTTGGCTTTCTGCCCGAACGGTACAGGGAGTATGGATTAAAGGCATTCCACGGGATTTGTGATAAGTATCTGAAGGAAAAGGACGGAAATTTAAGTTTGGGCGGTATCTGTTTGGTTGCCGGTCTCGGACCCGCGGATAATACGAGAAGGGACGGAACGTTTGAGTATTATATGTCGGAACCGGTGGTGGAGGACGACGCAAAGGGCGTAGGTCCGCTGCTTTTGGCATATACGGAGATGCGCAGACTGGAACAGGACTAAAAACATTATTTTGAATTTGTGGAGGAAGAAGATATGGCTTTGCTGCATGTGGACTTTTTTTCGGATGTGCTCGGTATGTGTATGAATATGGATGTCATCCTGCCGCAGCAGACCCATGGACAAATCGGCATGGAGGGAGCGGATGCCGGCGGGCAGTATAAGACCGTGTATCTGCTGCACGGGATGAGCGACGACCATACCATTTGGCAGCGGAGGACTTCCATTGAACGGTATGCCAGTACGCTTGGCATTGCCGTGGTGATGCCTGCCACGCATCTTGGCTTTTATACGGATACGGTTTACGGTATGCGGTACTGGACATTTATAGCGGAGGAGCTTCCTGCCATCTGCAGGGAGTTTTTCCCGCGCATGTCGGGAAAACGGGAAGATACGCTTGCCGCAGGGCTGTCCATGGGAGGGTACGGCGCATGGAAGCTGGCGCTGCGGGCAGGCGGTACGTTTGGCGCGGCGGCATCCCTGTCGGGAGCCTTGGATATCGTGGGGGATTACCGAAGGAACAGCGAAGAAGGGCTGCGGCAGCGGTTTGCGTCGATTTTCGGAAGCGAGGAAGAACTGAAGGGCTCGGACAACGAAATCATGACGCTGGCGGATAAACTGGCGGCAGGAGGCGGAAAGCGGCCAAGGCTGTATGCCTGGTGCGGTACGGAAGACTTCCTGTATGACGGGAACCTGCTTGTGTGGGAGCATATGAAAAAACTGGGCTATGACCTGACCTGTGAACAGTCCGAAGGCGACCACCAATGGAAGTATTGGGACAGGAAAGTGAAGGATGTGCTGCGCTGGTGGCTGGGGACGGATGCGGATTTGGAGTAGCGGGGAAACGGCAAAAGACAGCGGAATGCTGAAAAGGTTTTGTATGAACGCGGAGGCGGGGGATGGACAGCAGGGATTTTGACTTTCAAAGGATTGCAGAGGGGTATAAAAAACGCCCTTTTTTGCATAAGCAGGTGGTGGAGCGGTTTGGGACGGAGGTTACGGGACGGTCATTTTCCCGCGGTTTGGATGTGGGATGCGGCGCGGGGCTGTCTTCCAAAGCTCTGAAAAAGATCTGTACCCATGTGACAGGGGCGGACATTTCGCCGGAGATGGTCCGGGTTGCCAAAGAGGTATGCGGGAAAATGCCGGGGTATGATTTTATCGTAAGCCGGGCGGAGGAAATCCCTGCCGTGGGCGGTAAATATGATATCGTTACGGCGGCAGGCGTCATCCAATGGGTGGACAGGGAGCCTTTTTTAAGAAATCTGGCAGACATTATGGAGGAGCAGGGATATGTCCTGATTTATGATTTTGCCATATCGGACCAAATGAAAGGGACGCAGGGCGGGGAGTATGCCGCCTGGTGGAAAGAACAGTATTTAAAGGAATTTCCGAAACCGTACCGGAACGAATATGTTTGGACGAAAAAGGATGTGGAGCCTTACGGTTTTTCCATGCTGGGACAGATACGGTATGGGATGGAATATGAATTTGACATGGATTCTTTTGTGGATTTCATGATGATACAGTCCAATGTGAATGAGAAAATCGAAAAAGGAATGCGGGAAGCGGGGGAAGTGCGGGAATGGTTTGTGCGGTCTTTGGAGCCGGTGTTCCGTTCTCCTGCAGGACGGGAAAAGAGAACGTTTGTTTTTACGGGGTATAGTTGGTATATGGCGTTGGGACATGCGGTTCCGGATGAAATGTTTGATTTCTCCCGCAGAGCATGATATGATGAATAAAAACTCAGAAAGGGGATTTGTATATGAGACGATATGTTATGTTTGCATAGCACTGGCTAT
>CANTGP010000329.1 GCA_947653315.1 uncultured Lachnospiraceae bacterium | reverse complement strand
AACTAAAACAGTAGATAAAAACGGCAACATCCAGAAAAACTGGAGGTGATAAACTTGCAACTGGCACAAAAGAAAACTACAAGAAGAAAAATTATTCATTGGTCGCTTATTTCATTATGTACAATCATAGTAATAGTTTTTGCAATCTTATTGGAATTGGAAAGCTCTTACTTGGGTTGGAATTATAGTGACCCCGAAACCGCTGTTCTTGGAGTGGCATTTCACTCATTTGAATGGCTGTTTGTCAGAGCAGCACCGATTATCCTTATTGGTGCAATCATTGGAATTTTCTCAACACGGAAGAAAGAATAAAATTATCCCGCTTTTTGGGAAAGGTTTGGACTTTAAGACTTAGCCAACTTACCCGCCATATACGCCTTGTTATCAGGTTTCTGTTCGTAGGGCTACGATTTCGCTATCCCTTCTTCTCGCCTACACCTCGCGGTGTAAACCTTGGGAGTCGCTATAAAGTTCGTCGGCAGCTAAGCCTAAGTGAACTTTCACCACAGAACACGGGCATGCCCGTCATAATCAAGCAGGGGAAGGTTTTTCTCCCCTACTCGCCGCGCGCCCCGTGCGCCGCCTTGACGGCATCTTCCTCTGCATGGGGCTGTGCACTAAAAAAGCCGGAAAGCACCACACCCTTTCCGGCATCCGCCACACACTGCAGCCATCCCTCCGGCTCCCACTTTCAGCCGACTTTCAGCTTAAATTTCTGCAGTTCGCGTTCCGTATTCACTTTATCAATCTGCGCCCCAAGACTTTGGAGCTTAATATGGAAGTCCTCATACCCGCGTTCGATGAATTTAATGTCATCCACCACGGAAACCCCCTCCGCGGCAAGCCCCGCAATCACGAGCGCCGCCCCGGCGCGTAAATCAGGCGCGGTAATGCCCGCCCCGGTATACCGTTCCACACCGTCAATAATGGCGGTATTTCCTTCCACCTTAATGTTTGCACCCATTCTGGTGAGTTCATCCACATATTTAAAACGGTTTTCAAAAATGCTCTCCGTTACGATACTGGTTCCCGTCGATAACCCCAAAGCCACTACAATCTGGGGCTGCATATCCGTAGGAAACCCCGGATAAGGAAGGGTTTTCACATGGGTATGCCCCAAAGGCTTCGCTGCCACCACGCGGACGGCATCGTCCGATTCCTCCACCTCGCAGCCGATTTCCAAAAGTTTCGCGCTGATAGACTCCAAATGCTTGGGGATGACATTCTTTACGGTTACGTCGCCCTTCGTCACCGCCGCCGCAAACATAAACGTTCCGGCTTCTATTTGGTCGGGGATAATCGTATATTCGCTTCCATGGAGCTTCGGTACGCCCTTAATCCGGATTACATCCGTTCCCGCTCCCTTAATATCCGCCCCCATGCTGTTTAAGAAGTTCGCCAAATCCACCACATGGGGTTCTTTCGCCGCATTTTCAATGGTCGTCTTCCCCGTCGCCATGGCGGCCGCCATCATAACGTTAATGGTCGCCCCCACGGATACCACGTCCAAATAAATATGGTTGCCCCGCAGTTCCTCCGTTTCCGTAATAATAAGACCGTGCTCAATCCTGACATTTGCGCCAAGCGCCCGGAATCCCTTAATATGCTGGTCAATGGGCCTTAAGCCAATGTTACAGCCTCCCGGAAGGGATACTTCCGCTTTCCTGTATTTTCCGAGCAGGGCGCCCAGCAGATAATAGGAAGCCCTGATTTTCTTAATATAATCATCCTCAATCGTTAAATCATGAATGTGGGCGGCATTGATTTTTACCGTATGCCTGTCAATACGGTTTACAATGACCCCGATGCTCTCCATTGCCTGAATCAATACCTTCGTGTCGCGCACGTCCGGCAGGTTTTCTATCAATACGGTTTCATCCGTCATCGTCGCGGCCGCAAGAATGGCAAGCGCTGCATTTTTCGCACCGCCTATCTCCACTTCGCCGACCAACGGATTTCCGCCTTTAATCGCATATTGTTCCATGGTGTACCCTCTATTTAAACTTTTTTGTACGAAAACCGCCCTGTCACGCACGGCTGCCGCTTCTATCCAAAACCCAGCCATGCCGTCGGTTCCGGCATAACTTAAGCATGTTATCAATCCATCCTTATGATTATACCATAAATTTCCCATTTGTAAATGGTGCTTTTCCTTAGTTTAAATACTTTAACGGATTCACCTGTGAACCGTTAATCAAAATTTCAAAATGAATATGCGGTCCCGTGCTGACTCCCGTATTCCCGCTAAGGGCTATCTTTTGTCCCTGCGAAACGGTCTGTCCCGCCGTCACCAGCACCTTGCTCAGATGCCCGTACCTGGTCTGCCTGCCGTCCGCATGGTTAATATATACCACATAACCGTAACCGCTTCCCCAGCCCGCCTTCGCCACGGTACCTGCAGAAGATGCCATAACCGCCGTTCCCACGGGTGTCGCCCAGTCGATGCCCTTATGGTAGCTGCTGGCTCCCTTTGTGGGACGGTTTCTCCTTCCGAAATTCGAGGTCAGCCTTCCCCCGGAAATCGGTTTGATATAGGTAGGCGGTATTTTCGTCCCCCGTTCCACGATCTTGGGAACCGCCTCATAAGTCACTTCTTCCTTCAGGATTTCCCGGTCCGTTTCCGCACGGTCACGGTAAGATACTTCCGCCACCACCTTCCGGTGCCCCGCCGAAGGCTCCTGCAAGGTTTTCATTTCCGTCGTATACCAGTTATCGTTATCCACATAAATGATTTCCGCTTCGTAATCCTCCTCATAATACAGCATTTCCTTACGCTCCACGGAAAGCTCCGGTTCCGGCACCGTTACAATGATTTCGTCCCCCACCCGGATCATGGAATTCTCGCTTTCGATGCTTTCGTTCATTTCCACCAGTTTTTCAATGGTAAGGTTATTTTCCAAAGCAATCTTGGACAAGCTATCCCCGGACACGACTTCGTAAATCTGGTTTTTCTCCTGGTCTTTCGTCACTTCCTGGATGGCATCCGCCAAAGGGGTAAGCTCGTCCTCCGACAAATAAGATTCCACCACTTCCACGTCATCCCCGAAGTCAAGGGAAACCAGTCCCAAATCATAATCGGAAAAATCCTTCTCCCCGGCCGGTTCCACCGCATTAAACATCTCATCCAGCGTGGCATTAATGCCAATGGGCGCAAAAACGTCCACTTCTTCCTGCTCCGCTTTCTTTTCCTCCCTGGAAAGAATATTCGTGGTAAGCACGTTTAACTCCCGCGTAGGGTCAAGCACCAATTCCACGTCATATTTTTTCCCCGTATCGTATTTATCAATGGATGAATGAAGCAGTTCCAACACTTCATCCTTGCTGGCAAGGTTCACCGTATACTCATTGATTTTCACCGTATAGGAACGGTGGAGCGTCTGTTTCACGTTCCCTTGGAGCACCCGCACCATTCGTCCGGTCACGGTTTCCTCATCATCAATATGCCCCCAAAACACTTCCCTGCCTTCCAGTTCCATATTGCTGTCGATTAAAACCAGTTCCTCGCCGTCGCCTGCCACAATCCTGCGCGCCTGCCTGAGACATTCCTCCGCCGTCTTCCGGTCTGCGACCTCGCCCACGTTTTCCCCATTCAGCACCACCGTAAACATATTATCCCCCGTACTTTCTATTTTAATATATCCGGGAATAAAAAATATGCTGACAATTACTGCCAATGCCGCAACCTTTATTTTCCTGATTTTCATCCTTTTATAATATTTCGTCATCCTTATCATGCACTTATCCCAATCGTCTTCCTTATTTATTCCAAAAACCGGCAAAAATATACCAATCTTTCTCTTTCCGTAACAATTTTGTAACATATCCATTCTATCAGCATTTATTTTACTTGTAAAGAAAATGTTCGTGGTGTTAAAATATTCCTGTATAGGGGGGAGAAAAGGAGGACGCGGCGTGGGAGGGAAGAGGCGTTTGAAGAGGGCCGGGAATCCGGGCTGGCCATGGGAAAGACGC
>CANTGP010000328.1 GCA_947653315.1 uncultured Lachnospiraceae bacterium | reverse complement strand
GTGGTTATATACGGATGCCTGAACCGGGTTAAAAAGAAGGAAGGTGGTCAGTATGTCCGAAATCTGTTTGGAAAGCAGGGCTTCCCGGATTAGAGTTCCGTTTTTAAAGGTGTCATAAATCTGCTGCATTTTGAAAACGGCAGGCAGAGGGTCGGCCAGGGTAAACACATTGCCAAGATGGGAAATAACCAAATCGTAGTAGGCTCTGGCCATTGGCCCGTCAAAATGTACCCACAGGCATTCCCAGCCTGAACCGGTATAATAGCCATGGGGTTCGTAGCAGTCAAGAAGGATAAAGGAACCGGCGTATACCGTATCTTCTTTATCCTGATAATTTACGGTGAGGGTTCCGCTGCGGATATACATCAGTAAAAAACTGTCATAGGAATTCCGGTGCAGCCGGTAACCGCTTTCATAGAAAAAAAGGCCGGTGACAATCGGATAAAAAAAAGTACGCTTTGCGGTAACACTTGGGGAGTAGATAAAATATTCCGACCGGGGAGCTACAAAGTGTTCGCAGGATTTCAAAATAATCCCTCCTATCTGTACAAGTATATATGTATCTTATAGTGGATTGTGGGAAAAGACAAGTGCAGTGATAGGGAATAAATTAAGAAGGGCAAAGAGGTATGGTAAAGCCGGCAGGAAAGCCGGGCTGCAGCAGCCGGTATTTTAAGGCTTTGGCATGGAAGAAAGTTTGGGAGAAAGGGCGTGGCAGAATATGAGCGAAGTCAAAGTATGGGAAGAAAAGGTGAGCATTCCTACCTATGAAACGGGGGCGGCGGAAAAGAACCCCATTTTTTTGGATAAGAGGGTATATCAGGGAAGTTCGGGGAAGGTTTATCCTTATCCGACAGTTGAAAAAATCCGTGATGTAAAAGCAGACAAAGAATATCAGGCGGTCTGGCTTGAAAATGAGTATTTAAAGGTGATGGTTCTGCCGGAACTCGGGGGACGCATCCAGCGGGCCTATGATAAAACAAACGGTTATGATTTTGTCTACTATAACCATGTGATTAAACCGGCCCTGGTAGGCCTGTGCGGGCCATGGATTTCCGGCGGCATTGAGTTTAACTGGCCCCAGCACCACAGGCCCACAACGTATCTGCCGGTAGACCATATTGTCACGGAGAATGGGGACGGGAGTAAGTCCGTGTTGTGCCATGATGTGGACCAAATGTACGGGACGAAAGGGATTGCAAAGATTACTTTATATCCGGGCAGAGCATATATCGAAATTACGGGACAGTTATATAACAGGACGCCGCTTCCGCAGACGTTTCTGTGGTGGGCAAACCCAGCGGTTCCGGTAAATGACCATACCCAGTCTGTTTTCCCTCCGGATGTCCATGCGGTGATGGACCATGGAAAGAGGGACGTTTCCAGATTCCCGATTGCAACGGGCGTATATTACAAAAAAGATTACAGCGACGGCGTGGATATTTCCCGTTATAAGAATATTCCCGTGCCTACTTCCTATATGGCGGAAAAGTCAAAATATGATTTTGTGGGAGGGTATGATTACCGGAAAAAGGCAGGAATCCTCCATGTTGCCGACCATCATATCTCGCCGGGCAAGAAGCAGTGGACATGGGGATGCGGGGACTTCGGCAAGGCGTGGGACCGCAACCTTACGGATGAGGACGGTCCGTATGTGGAGCTGATGACGGGCGTATATACGGATAACCAGCCTGATTTCACATGGCTGAAGCCTTTTGAGGAAAAAACATTTAAACAGTATTTTATGCCTTATAAGGCGGTGGGGCAGGTAAAGAATGCTACGATTAACGCGGCAGTCAATATGACGGCGGAAGACGGAAAAGTGAAAGTGATTGTATATGCCACCGGGAAACATAAGGCGGAGGTGGATGTTACATATGACGGGATGATCCTGCTGGAAGAAGAAGCGCTGATTTCCCCGACGGATATTTTTGAAAAAGAAGTCACATATGCCGTGGAAGACGAGACGAAACTTAGCGTGTGTGTGACGGAAGGCGGCCGGGTGTTGGTGGCTTATACACCGGAGAAACAGGAAATTGAAAAGCTCCCCGACCCGGCGGAAGCAGTGGCAGAGCCGGAGAAAATCGCCACGGTGGAAGAACTGTATCTGGCAGGACTCCACATCGAGCAGTACCGCCATGCCACCTACCTTCCTGACCCTTATTATTTGGAAGCCTTAAAACGGGATCCGGGGGATATCCGTGCCAATAACGCATACGGGACGCTCCTTATGCGCCGGTGTAATTTTACGGAAGCGAAAAAATATTTGGAAAAAGCATTGGAGCGGATGACGAAGCGCAACCCCAATCCATACAGCAGCGAGGCTTATTATAATCTTGGCCTCGTAAAGCTGTTCCTTGGAGACCGGGATGGGGCTTATGACGATTTCTTTAAGGCAACCTGGAGCAATGAACAGCAGGAGATGGCTTTTTACTATTTGGCTGCCATTGACGCCTGCAAAGGGGATTTTGCGCATGGCTTGGAAATGGTAGACAAAGGGCTTGTAAAAAACTCCCATAATATTAAGGCCCGCGGCTTAAAGGTATATCTTTTGAGAAAACTTGGAAGGACTAAGGAGGCAAAGGCGCTGGCGGCGGAAAATCTGGCATTGGATCCCTTCGATTTCATGACGGGTAATGAAATGGCCGTCATGGAGGACAGCGCGGCCCGAAGGAAAGAATTAAACGTATTAATGCGTGATTTTGCACAGAATTACCTGATGACGGCAAGGGACTATGCGGAAGCAGGGGCGTATGCGGAAGCAGTGGAACTGCTGGATGACTGTACAAGCGCAAACCCGCTGGTAAGATATTACCAGGCTTATTATTTGGAAAAAATGGGAAATTCCAAAGAAGCGGGGGCAAAAGTGGCGGAGGCGGAGAAGATGAGCCCGGACTACTGTTTCCCCAATAAAACGGAAGACGTGCCGGTACTGCGTTATGCGGTTGGACACCATGATGCGGGGATGGCAGCATATTACCTTGGGAACCTGTTCTTTGACAAACTGCAGTGGCAGGAGGCGGTAGGGCTGTGGGAAAAAGCGGCGGCGCAGTATCCGGATTTCCCTACGGTACACAGGAATCTGTCGTTGGCTTATTTTAACAAAACAGGCGACAGGGAAGCGGCAAAGCGGGAAATGGAAAAAGCCTTTGCACTGGATACAACGGATGTGCGGGTATTCCTTGAACTGGACCAGCTTTATAAGAAACTGGATTACGGTTTTGCCGACAGGCTTGCAAAATATGAAGAACACCGGGAGATCATTGCCGGGAGGGACGACCTGTTTATTGAATACATTACGCTTCAGAACATGGTAGGGGACCACAAAAAGGCATATGACCTTGCCATGGGGCACCGGTTCCATACATGGGAAGGCGGCGAAGGGAAGATTACGGCCCAGTATACCATGGCGCTGGTGGAACTTGCCAAGAAGGCCCTGAAAGAAGGGAACGCGGCAGAGTCGGAGCGGCTTTTGCGTGAATCCTTAAGCTATCCGGAAAACCTTGGCGAGGGGAAACTGGAAGGGACCAAAGATAACCATGTATATTATCATCTCGGCCTTGCGCTGGAGGCACAGGGAAGGATGGAAGAAGCAGGGAAGTGTTATGAGACGGCGGCTGTGGGGACGGATGAACCGGCAGGGATGATGTATTACAATGACCAGCCTGCGGATATGATCCTGTACCAGGGGCTTGCGAAACTGAAACTCGGCAGGACTGCCGAAGCGAAATCCAGATTTTACCGTCTGATTGATTACGGCGAGCAGCATTTATGGGATGAGGTAAAGATTGGATATTTCGCGGTATCACTGCCGGAATTCCAAATATTCAATGAGGATTATACTGCCAGGAATAAAGCCCACTGTTATTATCTTATGGGGTTAGGGAACCGTGGCCTTGGAAAGGAAGAAAAGGCAAAGGAGTTTTTCCGGAAGGCATTGGATATAGAACCGGCGCATATGCAGTGTACCATGTATCTGTCGGATTTAGAGTCATAAGAAGCCTGAATGGACGGCATGAGAGAAAAGAAAACTCTCTGCCGTCTAT
>CANTGP010000327.1 GCA_947653315.1 uncultured Lachnospiraceae bacterium | reverse complement strand
AAAAAGGTAGGGATATTTCAGGTCAAAAAGGGAATGGGGCAGGAATGGAGGAGCAGGATGATAAATGTGGCTGTGCTGGGATATGGGACCGTGGGGAGCGGTGTGGTTGAGGTTATTGAGAAAAATAAGGATGAGATTAATAAGAAGTCGGGGGAAGAACTGAATATAAAGTATATTTTGGATTTGAGGGATTTTCCCGGAGACCCTTATGAGGCGAAAGTGGTCCATGACGTGAATGTCATTTTGGATGATCCGGAGGTGGAGATTGTCTGCGAGACGATGGGGGGGATTAAACCGGCTTATGATTTTTCGAAGCAGGCGCTTTTAAAAGGAAAAAGTGTCTGTACGTCCAACAAGGAGCTGGTGGCGAACCATGGACCGGAACTTTTGCGGATTGCCAGGGAGCATAAGTGTAATTATCTGTTCGAGGCGAGCGTGGGCGGCGGGATTCCCATTATCCGACCGATTAATTATTCGCTGACGGCGGAAAAAATTGACGGAATTACGGGTATCCTGAACGGGACGACGAATTATATCCTTTCCAAGATGTCGGAAGATGGCGTCGGATTTGAGGAAGTGTTAAAAGAAGCGCAGGAAAAAGGATATGCGGAACGCAATCCGGAAGCGGATGTGGAAGGATATGATGCCTGCCGGAAAATTGCGATTCTTTCTTCGCTGATGACGGGGAAAAACGTGAAGTATGAGGATATTTATACCGAAGGGATTACGAAGATTACGGCGGAGGATTTCGTGTATGCGAAGGCGTTGGGGCGTTCCATTAAGCTGCTGGCGATGAGCAGGGAGAAGGAAGACGGAAGTTTCTATGCCATGGTGGCGCCGTTCATGATTCCGGTAAGCCATCCGCTGCACGGGGTAAACGGGGTGTTTAACGCGGTGTTCGTGCACGGCAATATGCTGGGGGATTCCATGTATTACGGGCGCGGCGCGGGCAAGCTGCCTACGGCGAGCGCGGTGGTTTCCGATGTGGTGGACTGCGCAAGACACATCGGCAAGACCATTATGTGTTTTTGGGACGACGAGGATGTGCTGCAGACGAAGGTGGACAATATCCGCCACAGGTTTTTCGTGCGCACGAAGGCGGAGCTGGAACGGAAGGCAGTGGATATTTTCGGGCTGGTAAGGGTGGTCGTGGCAGACGTGAAGGACGAATATGCGTTTGTGACGGAGGAAATGAGCGAGAAAGAATTTGCCGAAAAAGCCCAAAAGCTCGGCTGCGTATGGAACAGAATCCGTTTGGAAGGATAAGATAGTAGGAGGAAGACCATGAAATATATCATCGTACTGGGGGACGGCATGGCGGACGAACCCATAGAAGAATTGGGAAACCGCACGCCCCTGGCTTACGCCAAAACACCGGTTATGGATGCGCTTAGCAAAAAATCGGAAATCGGAATGGTGCATACCATACCGGACGGGATGAAACCCGGCTCCGATACGGCGAATCTGGCAGTGCTTGGTTATGACCCGGAGAAGTACTATTCGGGACGTTCCCCGCTTGAGGCGCTCAGTATCGGGGTGCCGATGAAGGATACGGATATCGCCCTGCGCTGTAATATCGTGACGCTGTCCGAAGAAGAAGTGCCGTTTGGGGAAAAGACCATCCTGGACCACAGTTCCGGTGAAATCAGCACGGAAGACTGTGCGGTTTTGCTGGAAGCTGTGAAAAAGGAACTGGGCTCGGAGATTTACCAATTTTACGTGGGGACCAGCTACCGCCACTGCCTGATTTGGGATAAGGGGGAAGTGGTGGAACTGACGCCGCCCCATGATGTGCTCGGACAGAAAATCGGGCAGTACCTTCCGGCGGATGAAAACCTGCGCCGGATGATGGAACGCAGCCATGAAATCCTTATAAACCATCCCATCAATGCAGAGCGGAAAAAGCAGGGGTTAAATCCCGCCAACTGCTGCTGGTTTTGGGGGGCGGGAACCAAACCCATGCTGGATTCCTTTGAGGAAAAGACCGGGAAAAAGGGAATGATGGTTTCGGCGGTGGATCTGTTAAAAGGAATCGCGGTGGGTGCAGGGATGGGCGTGAGCATCGTGGAAGGCGCCAACGGCGGGCTGCATACCAATTATGAGGGGAAGGCGGAAGCGGCGTTAAAGGCGGTTTTGGAGGACGGTTATGATTTTGCCTATATCCATGTGGAAGCGCCGGATGAAATGGGGCATCAGGGCAGTGTGGAGAAGAAGGTACAGGCCATCGAATACCTGGACGGCAGGGTGTTAAAACCCCTGACGGAGCGGTTGGATGCCGAAGGAACGGATTACCGTCTGCTCGTCCTGCCGGACCATCCGACCCCCATCCGTGTGCGGACCCATACGGCGGACAGTGTTCCGTACCTGCTCTATGACAGTACGGCGCCCCTTAAAAGGGAATGGGACTATAACGAAGCGGCAGGAAGGGAAAGCGGGAATTATGTGGCGGAAGGATACCGCCTGATTGAGTGTCTGTTTCAAAAGTAACGGAACCGGAGGTTTATGATAATACAATCAATTGGAAAGGCATGGGTAGGTTATGAGAAAAGTAGTGAAATTCGGCGGCAGTTCCCTCGCCAGCGCCGAGCAGTTTAAAAAAGCAGGGGATATCATCCGGCGGGATACGGAAAGACGTTATGTGGTTCCTTCCGCACCGGGCAAACGTTTTGATAAGGATACCAAAGTGACGGATATGCTGTACGGCTGTTACGCCAAGGCGGAAGAAGGAAAGGATTTCAAGGCGGACTTAAAGGCGATTAAGGACCGGTACCAGGAGATTATTTCCGGGCTGCAGTTGGAACTTTCGCTGGATGAGGAATTTAAGGTTATAGAAAAGAACTTTAAGGCAAAGGCAGGGGAAGATTATGCGGCATCCCGTGGGGAATACTTAAACGGCATTATCATGGCGCATTACCTTGGTTTTGAATTTATCGATGCGGCTTCCGTTATCGTGTTCGGGGAAGACGGGGAATTTGAGGCGGAGAAGACCAACGGCATACTTGCCGAACGGCTGGGAAAAATAGAAAAAGCCGTGATTCCCGGTTTTTACGGCGCTTATGAAGACGGGAGGGTGAAAACTTTTTCAAGGGGAGGTTCCGACATCACCGGCTCCATCGTTGCGCGGGCGGTAAGGGCGGACGTGTACGAGAACTGGACGGATGTTTCCGGCTTCCTTGTGGCGGACCCGCATATCATTGAAAACCCGCCGGTTATCGAAACCATCACGTATAAAGAACTGCGGGAACTCGCATATATGGGAGCCGCCGTACTCCATGAGGATGCCATTTTCCCGGTAAGGCGGGAAGGGATTCCGATTAATATCCGCAATACCAATGAGCCGGAAGAAGAAGGCACCTGGATTGTGGAAAGCACCTGCCAGAAATCCAAGTATATCATTACGGGTATTGCCGGAAAGAGGGGATTCTGTTCGGTTAACATTGAAAAAGATATGATGAATTCCGAAATCGGTTTTGGCAGGAAAGTCCTGCAGGCGTTTGAAGATAACGGCATTTCCTTTGAACATGTGCCGTCCGGTATCGACACGATGACGGTATTCGTCCATCAGGATGAATTCGTGGATAAGGAACAGAAAGTGGCATCTGCGATTCACAGGATGGCGGGACCGGATGCCATAGAAATCGAGTCGGATCTTGCGCTTGTGGCGGTAGTGGGACGCGGTATGAAGTCCACGAGGGGAACGGCGGGAAGGATTTTTTCCGCGCTTGCCCATAAGAACGTAAACGTCCGGATGATTGACCAGGGATCCAGCGAGTTAAATATCATTATCGGTGTTTCCAATTCCGATTTTGAAAGGGCGATCCAGGCCATTTATGAAATTTTCGTGGAAGTGCAGTTATAACGGGAGACTTACGGTGTGGCAGGCTCCCCGGTCAGGTACCGTAAGAACTGTTTTGCGGTGTCCAGCCTGGTTGTGGAATAGACGAAGCCAAGAACCGGCGTTTCACCGGAAAGGGCATAGCAGGAGTATTCTTCCAGTTTTTGGCTGTCCGTAAGGTAGATGCCGACGGGAATAGGGTTTTCCATGGAAGA
>CANTGP010000326.1 GCA_947653315.1 uncultured Lachnospiraceae bacterium | reverse complement strand
AGAGGAATATGCCGCTAAAGCGGCGCACGGGGCGCGCGACGAGTAGGGAAGATGCCTTCCCTACTCGATTGCACACGGGCACCCAAAGGAAGATTTAATCCTTGATGTCTTCTATGTATTTTTGCAGGGTATGGAAGTTGCCGCCGTATATGATTTGGAGCAGGCTGTTAAGCCTGGTCAGGCATTTTTTCAGTAAATCCTGCGTTAAGGCGCCCTGGTCCAGCGTGGTGACAAGTTCGTCCAAGTCCATAACCTTTACGTATCCGTCGGGATATATGATGACGTCTGCAAGGAGGTCCAGGGAAGTCAGGGAATGGGCGGCGGGGTCCGGAAGGTATTCCACAATATCACAGTACCAGTACAGGAGGGAGTCGTCTTCCCTAAGAAACTGGCTTACTTTGTAGCCTTCCTTTAGAAAATAACAGGAATAACCGTGGTGCAGGTCTTTCTTCGGCTTTAGGGCATTCCATTTCGTGAGGATGATGTCTTCATTGCATGTGAGGATGACGTCGTCTTTTAAACGGATGCATTCCTGCGGCAGGATTCGTTTGCGGTATAGCGTGGGATATGTCATGTTTTTCCCCATTTCTGCGCGGTTTTCTGCATAAACCATAAGCGGTTTATGGATTAACGGGTACCGTGCAGGCACATGTTTTGGTGTCTGCCTTGCTGATACTATGACCCCATACTACTATTGCGGGGGCGAAAAGTCAATGACTAAATTAATGATAATTTTTGATTATTTTTTTGACGAATTTACCATTTTTTTGTGTGTTGTGCTGGACATGGCAGGGAAAAGTGGGTATAATTATTAGGTGGGTATTTTCTATTCGTTATATGATGTTTGTGAAAGCGGAAAGGGTATGGGACAAAAGTGAGATACGGTAAGGGTGTATACCATGCACTGGCGATGATTACGCAATTCGGGATTAACATGCTGGTACCCATTTTCCTGTGTTCCTTTCTCGGTATTTATTTGGACAGGAAATTCGGTACGTCCTTTTGGATGGTATTGCTGTTTTTTGTCGGGGCTTTGGCGGGATTCCGCAATGTATATCTTTTTGCCAAAAGGGTTTCCGACATAAAAAATGAGAGGGATACAAAGTATGGAAGAAAGACGGCTCCCCCTGACGGATCAGGAAGACGGGAAGACGGCCGTTGAATATGGCGGCAAAGGGGATACGGAAAAAAAGAAGGACAGGACGTTGTTTGAACTCTCCGCGGGAATTGTGGCGTGGGGGCTTATCTGCCAGTTAACGGTGGTTTGGTTTGTTTCGGACCGTGCCGGATACAGTCTCGGTCTTTGGATGGGAACGTTTTTGGCGGTTGCCGCGGGATATCATATGTGGTGGGCGCTTGACCGTGCGCTGGATTTGGCAAGGGACAATGCGGTAAAGATGATTACGAAGCATAATATCATCCGTTATGCGGTCATCGTGGCTGCGATGGCGCTTATTATGGTCAGCGGGGTCGCCAATCCGCTTGCGGCTTTTCTCGGTATCATGGGGTTGAAAGTAGCGGCTTATTTACAGCCGTTTACTCATAAAGTATTAGGTTATGTAAATAACTAATATAAGGAGGAGGTGAGAATATGGAACAGGGAATTTTGTTATCCTCTGCGGCTGACATTGACTTTATGGTCCATGGGGTATTTTCCTATGAGCTGTTTGGACAGACCGTATGGATAACAACCACACATGTGTGTGTGCTGATCGTTATGCTGGTCATTATCGGTTTCTGTATCGCGGCAAACCGTGTTGTCAAGCATGCGTCCGAGGTTCCGGGTACGTTCCAGAACATTGTGGAACTGGTTGTGGAGATGTTGGATAATATGGTCGGGGGAGTAATGGGGAAATATGCCGTTAACTTCCGCAATTATATCGGTACGATATTCATATTTATTCTGTTAAGCAACATCTCCGGTTTGTTTGGACTCCGTCCGCCGACGGCCGATTACGGTGTTACGTTTGCGCTCGGCATTATGACGTTTGCGACGATCCATTTCAACAAGTTCAAACACCAAAAAGTGAAGGGAGTCATTAAAGGGCTTTGTGATCCATGGCCGATTTGGGCGCCGATTAACGTAATCGGTGACGTGGCAGTGCCGATTTCACTGTCGCTGCGTTTGTTTGCCAATATTCTTTCGGGTGTGGTAATGATGGCGCTGGTATACGGACTGCTTTCCAAAATTGCGTATGTTTGGCCGGGGGCGCTCCATGTGTATTTTGATTTGTTCTCCGGCGCAATCCAGACTTACGTATTCTGTATGCTGACAATGACTTACATTACGGATGCGTGTACGACGGAATAGCGTCTGCCTGAACCAAGTTTACAATTGAATAAAGATATATCATTAAACATTTTTTAATCCAAGGAGGAATTAACAATGGAATTTAACACGAACTTTATATTAGGTTGTTCAGCAATCGGTGCAGGTCTTGCGGTTATCGCAGGTATCGGACCCGGTGTAGGCCAGGGTATTGCGGCCGGTCATGCGGCGGCGGCAGTGGGAAGGAATCCGGGTGCAAAATCCGACGTTACTTCTACGATGCTTTTGGGCCAGGCAGTTGCCGAGACAACCGGTCTTTACGGTCTGTTGATTGCCATGCTGCTTTTATTCGTAAAACCTCTGATGCCTTAAGGATTTGGGAAGAACAAAACGGATGTTTAAGGAAAGGAGGCTTACGTCTTGAATATATTAGGCACAGGATTCATGCTGTCTGCCGCCGGGATGGAGCCGAGATTATTTGATTTGGACCTCCAGTTGATTGCGGATGCCGCGCTTATGATTATTGCAGTATTCGCCCTGTTCTTAATCGCGTCGAAACTTCTGTTTAATCCGGTCAGGGATATGATGCAGAAGCGTCAGGACAAGATTAAGGGGGAACTGGACAGCGCTGCAAAGGATATGGACGATGCGGCGAAGCTGAAAGCGGATTATGAATCCAAAATTAAGAATATCGATAAAGAAGCGGAAACCATCTTAAGCGAAGCGCGCAAGAAAGCCCTTGCCAATGAGAATAAGATTGTTGCGGAAGCAAAAGAAGAAGCGGCAAGGATTATCGAAAGGGCAAAAGTGGAAGCGGAGCTTGAGAAGAAGAAGGCAGTCGATGACATGAAACGCGAGATGATCGTGATTGCATCCATGATGGCAGGAAAAGTGGTTAATTCTTCCATCGATACGGCTGTCCGTGACAGCCTGGTTGATGAGACATTGAAAGAAATAGGTGAAAGCACATGGCTAAGCTAGTTTCAAAAACATATGGAGAGGCTTTATTCGAGCTTGCCGTGGAGGAAAACCAGGTCGATGTGTTCATGGAAGAAATAACCCAGTTACAGGATATACTTGAAAAAAATAAGGATTTCGGCAAACTCATGAACCATCCGAAGATTCTGAAGGAAGACAAGATACAGGTACTCCAGAACGTGCTCAAAGGCAGGATTTCGGATGAACTGACAGGTTTTCTTACCTTAATCGTGACGAAGGACCGCTACGGTGAAATCGATGGGATACTGGATTATTTCCTTGCGGAAGTAAAGAAGTACAAAGGTATCGGCATCGCGTATGTGACGACGGCGGCGGCGCTCCGTGACGGACAGAAAGCGGAAGTAGAGCAGAAGCTGTTAAACACCACATCCTATAAAAAGATGGAGATGCATTATGCCGTGGACGAAAGTCTGATCGGCGGCATGGTGATCCGTATCGGGGACCGCGTGGTGGACAGCAGTATCAAAACAAGGTTAAACGAACTTACGAGACAGTTGATGAAGATCCAATTGTCATAGGGAGTTGCTATAAAATAAGAAAGGTGCGTACAGATCCATGAATTTAAGACCGGAAGAAATAAGTTCTGTCATTAAGGATCAGATCAAGAGATATGCGTCCGAGCTGGAAGTATCCGATGTGGGTACGGTTATCCAGGTTGCGGATGGTATTGCCCGCGTACATGGACTTGAGAATGCCATGCAGGGGGAGCTTTTGGAATTTCCCGGCGAAGTATACGGCATGGTGCTCTCATACACGCCGCCGTTGGCCAGAATGGTGCGGCGGCTGGCGGGGTTG
>CANTGP010000325.1 GCA_947653315.1 uncultured Lachnospiraceae bacterium | reverse complement strand
GTTTTCCCTCGTCCTCGTAAACGCAAACGGTATCTGGTGCAAATCCCCGATGCCGGAAGCCACGTTGTTTTTCCATACTGCCTTTTCCCATATTATTATAGCATACTTTCAGGAACTTACCATTTCCGGATTCCGTTTCTTTCCGTTTCCTTCCTTCTATACAGCTTCGCCGGCCTATGTCCCGCCCCTGCCGTATATTCGTCCGTCTCCACCACATAATCAGCGATTTTCCTCCGGAAATTAGCCGGAAGCAGCGACACATTCAAAATCGTCTCCTGCACCTTCTGTAATGCCGTCAATGTAAACTTTTCCGGCAGAAAGTCAAAAATTACTTCAAAACTCTCCGCCTTATCCCGCAGAGTCTCCAGCGCCGAAGCCAAAATTACCGCATGGTCAAACGCAAGCCCTCCGCTGTCAACAATCCCAAATACCGTTCTCCCAAACTGCTTTCCCTTTGCTTCCAGTTTTGCTTCAAGCGTCACATTTTCCCCGACAAGTTTGAGAACATACGCTTCCGCTTCATTCCGCTCATAATACACATCAAACCACTTCGCGTCAACCGCGTCATCGCTTGCCATGAGACGCGCCGACTCCTCGCTGATAATCGTCGTAAATGCGTTGGAAATCACCCTCCCTCTCGGATCGCGTCCGCACGCGCTGAATGTGCCTGCGGGCATGATCGACACCGGATTGACGCCAGTTTCCTCCCTGATTTCACGCAGCGCACACTCCTCAAGCGTCTCATCCATTCTCAGGAAACCGCCGGGGATTGCCCAATGGTTGATAAACGGGTGTTCGCCCCTTTGAATTAAAAGTACGGAAAGCCTGTTATCCTTGCTGTCCCTGCGCCAACTCTCATCCTCCTCGCTTCTGACCGTAAACGCCACGATATCCGTTGTGACGGACGGTCTGTCATAATCCTCCATGCGGTAGGCGGAAAGATACCGTTCTTCATTTGCATCCATCTTCATTCCCCTTCCCAAATGCTTCATAAAATGCCTCATAATTTTTTACGGCGTGCGGCGCACAATAAACGGCAAACTCAATCACCCGGAAATCCCGCAAAAATTCCGGCAGCACCTTCCGATACGCCCTGACAACCACTTCCGGCGGATTTTGGAACGCGCCGCAGCCAAATGCCCCCAGTATCACGACATCCTCCCGCTCCTTTTTCGCAATCGTTAAAATTCTGCGCAAACGCTTTTCGTGCAATTCCTGCAGACGCCCATCCGAAATCCCGATTCCCCTTGTACCGCTGTCCGGGTTCATCGCATTGGACGGTCTTTTCCGAAGGTTCGGGGCCGCGCACGTAATCACATCCACCGAATACCACTGCCTCTCCTCCATCGTCCCGCACACCCCGTCATCCTTTTTAAAAACGACGACCTTTGGCGTAAAAATACAATCGTCATTGTATGTCGCATCCATTTCCCCCTTCCTTAAAAGCATTTTGTGCTTTTCATGAAACGCATGGCGAATCGCGTCCATGTTAATATTCGGGTACAGTGTACTGCACCTGCAGATACATTCCTCCTGCGCGTTCGCCCCATTCACGACGCCCCCGCCGGGATTGGTCGCGGACGCAAAATTATGTACGCACACTTTAAGCCCCTCATATGCCCTGCTGCCCGCCGCCTCCAGGCTGCGTTTTTTTGAAACGACTACCTGCGCCGGAGCGTCAAATCTTGCGCCCTCCTCCACGGCAGGATTTTCCTCTGCCGCCACAAGATACTGTTTCGCCCCGGATTCTTCAATTGCCTGCCGTAACCGGCTGTTTTCCCTGCAAAGCCGCATCGCATCCTCAAACACCCGTTTGTTTTGTTCTCCTCCGTCAAATGCCATATTCCATCATCTTCCTTTCTGCTCATTTTTGACCGTTTCGCAGTTCTTATGCATACTATGACTCACACCAGTTCAAACACATCATGATGCGTCATCCCGTCCGAACCGTAAATTCTGAATTCGTCAAATAATGTTTCCAGTTCATTCCGGTTGACTCCATATTCATTTAAATGCGTCACTGCCAATGATTTCGTCCCGTTTACGCTCCCCAAATCGGAATCCATTCGGTTTTTTAAATCTTCCAATACCAGCATACCATATCGAATCGTATCTTGGTACCTGTTTGGTACATTTGTTGAATCAATCATTGCTTCATTAATGTCGGATTTCTTACATTCCGTATCAAATCTGCCCGCACCGTGCCTTGTCATATAGGTTCTCGATACATAACAGACTTCAAGTGCGGTTTTCCTTCCGCCTATGATTTCCAGCGGGTTTTTTATCCCTGTATTGCTCGGCGTAAGATGCGGCATATAAGATAAATTATTCTGATCCAGCAATAGTCCCTGCGCCCCTTCAAAAATGACGGAATCATAATTATCCACAATGTCGTTTTCCGCCATCTGCACATACTCCGACATTTCTAAAAAATCCTGGATAAAATTTTCGATGATAGAATCTTTTTCCGCCAAAATCTCCCTCCATTTTCCGGGAATACTATTTATGCCAAGCTGCATTAACCGGTCAGGCACATATGTTTCGGCAATCCGGTTAAGGACACCGCGCATGGCAGATATTGATAATTTGTTAAACCCGTAAACCGTATACCGTTTATCCGTTCCCGACCTGACGATTGTTTCAAAAATACCCAAACCGCAGCTTCCATGCTTACCGCTGCCGCGGTATTCCTCCGCAATCTGATTGAGCATCATATCAAACGGCGTTGTCAGACGGCAGTTTTTATTGACAAAACATTTCGTCTTTCCTCCGATTTTCCCAAGTTCCGACAATTCCTTCCGAAAGATAATCGGATTTACAATAAATTCCGACGACAGGTAAGTATCGGCGCCTTCCAGGCTGCCCGAGCCAAAATGATGAAAAACATGCCTGACGCCGGAAGGAGAAACAACCGTATGTCCTCTTTGACTGCCTCCGTTGTGGCAGACCACAAGACAGGATTTCCCCAATTTCTTTGCTTCATTCGCAAAATAATCCGTCATTAGCCCCTTGCCCTCATCTCCGAAATTTGCACCTATCACGATTTTAGCGGTTTCCATACCGTATTTCTCCTTCCGCAGTTCTAAAATTCAATTAATTCTTTCGTATCATCCACATTCGTCAAGCCGCTGACGGCTTTGCGCACCGTCACCGATGTCGAACCGTCCCATGAGTCAATGACCTCCTCCGCGCCCCTTCCGGCGGCAACTTCAAGAACGGAAACGATAATCTCCGGAATTTTAGTACAATCCGAAACCGAAACCGCCCTCTGTCCCAGCAGATTCGTCCATTTCCTAATGACCTCGTCGCCGCCCACCCCTCGCATTCCGGAGCCTTCTTCAATCATAAGATGATATACCTCATACTGCCTTGAAACTTCCGTAAGCAGTTCCTCCGCCGTCAGGTCCGCCCCGATATCGTCGCCCACAAACCGGTAAATTGCCTTTTGGGAAAGAATATCCAAATAAGGCTCGTCGCCGATGGTAAATAAAAAGCCTTTTTTACCGCGCTTTTCATAGCAGTCAATTTTCGTGTGCCTCGACGCGAAATACCATGGAAGCGTATAAGACTCCCCTTGATTCCCACCGCCGCCCCTTTCAAAATACACGTCATTCAACTGTCTGGCAATCCGGATATCCGACTCAAACTGCGACACCTGCAAAGGATGCCTGTCGCACTCCACATCGCCAAACGCCATAATCATGATTTGGGGATCCTTTACCGGTTCCCTATCGTAAATTTCCAAAATAAGCGTGTTCAGTTTCTTCGACACAGTCTCCAAAACACTTCCCATGGAGCCTGTTACATCCAGGGCGAGAATAATCGGCGTTGCATTAGGATGTTCCGCCGAATCACAGGATTCCCTGTATTTCACACCCACCGGCTCCATTTCCGGCTTAACGAATGACAATCGATACATATCCTTTACCGTCGATTTTGAGGTATAACCCCTGCTTTTCGTGTAGCTGCCCCAATCCCTGCTTGTAAATGTTCCGCTTCCCATAATGTTAATCTCCTGTACCCTGTCAAAATCAGCCCTAGAGACCAGCGCCTCATGGGTATCCC
>CANTGP010000324.1 GCA_947653315.1 uncultured Lachnospiraceae bacterium | reverse complement strand
CGCCATTCTGCTTAGAAACCTCCAGCCGAAAAAAGTGCACGGAAAACCGGGACAGGCAGTTGCGCTGCTGACGCCCACTAAAAAAATCCACGTGCGGGCGTCCGCCTTTCAGCACAAAAGAATGGTCAAAGAAACATTCCAATGGAAAAGTAGAAATGTTTTAAAATATGTGGTAAGATGAAAGAAGTTTTGATTAGACAACTATTTCAGGAGGACAGCATAAATGCAGCCGACAATTGCAGCCATATCCACTCCTATGTCCGAAGCCGGAATCGGAATTGTAAGGGTTAGCGGGGATGATGCGGTAAATATTGTAAATGAAATATTCCGGTCAAAATCCGGCAGAAAAAATTTTTCGTCTTTTGCGTCCCATACCATTCATTACGGATTTATCGTGAATACGGAATCCGGAAAGGATGAAGTCATAGATGAAGTCATGGTCAGCCTGATGAAAGCGCCGCGCAGTTATACGGCGGAAGATACGGTTGAGATTAATTGTCATGGCGGGATTTTGGTGGTCAGTCAGGTGTTGGAAACCGTATTGCAAAACGGGGCGAGGCTTGCACAACCCGGTGAATTTACAAAACGGGCTTTTTTGAACGGTAGAATTGATCTGTCCAAAGCGGAAGCAGTAATGGATATTATTCAGTCCAAAAACCGGTTTGCACTGAAAAGTTCCATGGAACAGCTTAGGGGTTCCGTGTCGGATTTGGTGAAACGTCTCAGGGAAGAAATCCTTTATGAAATTGCCTTTATCGAGTCGGCTTTGGATGACCCGGAACATATTAGTTTGGACGGATATGTTGAAAAATTGTCAGGAAAAACGGAAGAAGTAATTGGGGAATTAAAAAAACTGCTGGATTCCTCGGAAAACGGAAAAATGTTAAAGGAAGGAATCCATACGGTAATTGTAGGAAAGCCCAATGCTGGAAAATCTTCCCTTTTAAATATATTGGTTGGCGAGGAAAAGGCAATCGTAACGGATGTGGCGGGAACCACAAGGGATGTGCTGGAGGAACAAATCCGGTTGAACGGTATTGGTTTAAATGTCATTGATACGGCAGGAATCCGTTTTACCGAAGACGTGGTGGAAAAAATAGGTGTGGAAAAAGCGAAAAAATATGCCATGGATGCGGATTTGATTATTTATGTCGTGGACAGTTCCGTGCCTCTTAATGAAAATGATGAAGAAATCATTAAAATAATCCAGGATAAAAAAACGATTATTCTTTTAAATAAAACGGATTTGGATATGGTTGTGACGGAAGAAGTCCTGAAACGGAAAATGAAAAACGGGGCATTGGAAATCATACGGATTTCCGCGAAAGAAAATAAGGGTATTTATCTTTTGGAAGAAAAAATTAAGGAACTTTTTTTTCATGGGGAAATTTCTTTTAAAGAGGATGTTGTGATTACAAATATGAGACATAAGGAAGCAGTCCGGGATGCTTATGAAAGTATGCTTCAGGTGAGGACAAGTCTTGAAAACCATATGCCTGAGGATTTTTATTCCATTGACCTGATGAGTGCTTATGCTTCCCTTGGAGCGATTATCGGGGAAGAAGTAGGGGAAGATTTGGTGAATGAAATATTTTCAAAATTCTGTATGGGAAAATAACGGAGGAATGTTTTTCGATGGGTATGATACAGATAAGGGAACAGGTGGATGTATGTGTGGTCGGCGCCGGGCATGCGGGTTGTGAAGCGGCGCTTGCCTGTGCAAGAATGGGTTTGGAAACGGTTATTTTTACGGTCAGTGTGGATAGTATTGCCCTGATGCCTTGTAATCCTAACATCGGAGGTTCTTCCAAAGGACATTTGGTAAGGGAGGTCGATGCCCTTGGAGGGGAAATGGGCAAAGTTATCGACCGGACGTTTATCCAGTCTAAGATGTTGAATGTTTCCAAGGGTCCTGCCGTCCATTCTTTACGTGCACAGGCGGATAAGGCGGAATATTCCCGCGCCATGAGGAAGGTGTTGGAGAACCAGGAGCATTTGACCATTAAACAGGCGGAGGTATGTGAACTTTTGGCGGAAGATTTGGAAGATGGGACGGAAGCCGGAAATCAGGATGGAAAACAGGATACAAAAAAGCGAAAGAAAAAAATAACGGGGATAAAGACTTTTACCGGTGCAATTTATGAGTGTAAAGCGGTGGTTCTTTGTACGGGGACTTATTTAAACGCAAGGTGTCTTTGCGGTGAAGCCATTACTTATACGGGCCCCAATGGTTTGCAGGCAGCCAATCATTTGACGGATTCCTTAAAAAGTCTTGGAATCGAAATGAGAAGGTTTAAAACGGGGACGCCGGCGAGAATGGATAAACGGAGTCTTGATTTTTCCAAAATGGAAGAACAGTTCGGGGATGAAAGAGTGGTTCCTTTTTCTTTTTCCACCAATCCGGAAGATGTCCAAATTGACCAGGCTTCCTGCTGGCTGACATATACCAATGGGAAAACCCATGAAATAATCCGTGGAAATTTAGACCGGTCGCCGATTTATGCAGGGGTTATCGAGGGAACGGGTCCCAGGTATTGTCCTTCCATTGAAGATAAAGTGGTTAAATTTGCGGATAAGGAGAGACATCAGGTTTTTATTGAACCGGAAGGGCTGCATACCAATGAGATGTATGTAGGAGGGATGTCTTCCTCGTTACCGGAAGATGTACAGCTTGCCATGTACCGGACGGTACCGGGACTGGAGCACTGCAAAATTGTTCGGAATGCTTATGCGATTGAATATGACTGCATGAATCCGAGACAGCTTAATCCTACGTTGGAGTTTAAGGAAATTAAGGGTTTATTCAGCGGCGGACAGTTTAACGGAAGCAGCGGTTATGAGGAAGCGGCGGCACAGGGGTTGGTTAGCGGAATGAATGCCGCGCTTTCCATTCTAGGAAAAGAACAGATAACCATTGACCGTTCGGAAGCATATATCGGTGTGTTAATTGATGATTTGGTAACAAAAGATAATTTTGAACCTTACCGTATGATGACATCCAGGGCGGAGTACCGTCTTTTGCTGCGTCAGGATAATGCGGATCTGCGCCTTAGGGAAAAAGGTTATTATGCCGGATTGGTGCCCGAAGATGTTTACCGGGCAACCCTTAAGAAAAAAGCAATGATTGAAGAAGAAGTGGCACGTTTGAAAAATCTTTCCGTCGGCGCTTCCAAACCGGTACAGGATTTTTTGCTTTCCAAAGGAAGTACTGCGTTGAAAACGGGTACCAGCATGGCGGAGCTGATGTGCCGTCCGGAATTGTCTTATGAAATTTTGGCGCAACTCGATACGGAAAGGAAGCCTTTACCAAACGATGTGATTGAACAGGTGGAGATAGAGATTAAATATGAAGGCTATATCATAAGACAGCTCCGGCAGGTACATCAGTTTAAAAAAATGGAAAAAAAGAAAATTCCCCATGATTTGGATTACAGGGACGTGAAAAGTCTTCGTTTGGAGGCCAGACAGAAATTAATGGATTATAAACCGGTATCCGTCGGTCAGGCATCGAGAATATCGGGGGTTTCTCCTGCGGATATCTCGGTACTTCTTGTTTATTTGGAACAATACCAAAGAAATGAATGAAATGAAGTCAAGTATGGCAGAAGAATAAGTAAATAAGAATAAGTAAATAAACATAAAAAATAAGCATTCATAAAAATATAAAAAAGGAATAACACTTGTATGGCAGAAAATGATTATGATTCCGTAATGAAAATGTTTGAAGAAGATTTGGGAAAACTGAACCTTGTGCTGAATGGAAAACAAAAGGAGCAGTTCATGGAGTATTATAAATTGTTGGCGGAGTGGAATTCCTTTATGAACCTTACGGCAATTACTGATGTGGAAGGGGTGTTCCAAAAACATTTTGTGGACAGCCTTTCGGTTGTAAAAGCATATGATTTTTCCGGCGGCATTGGGGAAAAAGGACTCTCCCTTATTGATGTTGGTACGGGAGCCGGTTTTCCTGCCATTCCCATTAAAATTATGTTTCCCGGAGTGAAAATTACACTTTTGGATTCTTTAAGGAAAAGGATGAATTTTCTGGATGAAGTGATTGGAAAATTAGGCTTGGA
>CANTGP010000323.1 GCA_947653315.1 uncultured Lachnospiraceae bacterium | reverse complement strand
ATCAAAAAAGACGGCACGGCGAAAAAGGTTTTTTATAAGGGCTACCGGACAGCCAAAAGGAGTTTGCTCCACATCCATAGACATTGAATTGGAAGACGGAATCATAAAATCCGTTGCCTTTACCGGGGGATGTAACGGTAATTTACAGGGAATATCCCGTTTAATCCAAGGCATGAAAGCGGAAGACGCCATAAGTAGGTTAAAAGGCATCCGCTGCGGCTTTAAGAATACTTCCTGTCCCGACCAGCTTGCCAAAGCGTTGGAAAGCATGATTTAGCGTTTTTTACAATCCCTTATCCGGCAATAGGGGAAAATTATGCATAAATACAAAAGAACAGAGAATTCTATAATAATTGATATCAATTTGGAGGTGTCTGGAAGATGGCAAAAAAAATTGTCCTCACCGGCGGCGGCACGGCCGGTCATGTAACCCCGAATATCGCTTTGATTCCAAGGCTGCGCGAACTTGGTTATGAAATCTACTACATGGGTTCCTATGAGGGAATCGAAAAAAAGCTGATTGCCGATTTCGACATTCCTTATTACGGTATTGCCACCGGAAAATTCCGCCGGTATTTTGACCCGAAGAATTTTTCCGACCCGTTCCGTGTCATGAAGGGTTTTATGGAAGCACGGAAATATCTGAAAAAAATCGGCCCCGACATCGTATTTTCCAAAGGGGGATTCGTCAGCGTACCCGTGGTGCGCGCCGCGGCCTCCCTGTCCATTCCCTGCATCATCCATGAATCGGATATGACGCCGGGTCTCGCCAATAAATTATGTATTCCCGTGGCAGAAAAAATATGCTGCAATTTCCCGGAAACCATTCCCATGCTCCCGGAAGGCAAGGCGGTACTCACCGGCTCACCCATTCGCGGGGAATTGACAAAAGGCAATAAAATCGCCGCTTATGATTTATGCAAATTTACTTCCAACAAACCGGTCGTTATGGTCATCGGCGGCAGTTTGGGGGCGGAAGCCGTAAATAAGGCGGTGCGGAAAGCCCTTCCAAAGCTGTTGGAAGATTTCCAGGTCGTGCATATTTGCGGTAAGGATAAAGTGGATAACCTGATGTTAAACATAAAAGGATATAAACAGTTCGAATATGTAAAAACCGAACTCAAAGATATCTTTGCCATGGCGGATTTGGTTATATCAAGGGCGGGAGCCAATTCCATCTGCGAACTGCTCGCCCTCAAAAAACCGAATCTGCTCATCCCCCTGTCCGCACACAGCAGCAGAGGGGATCAGATTCTAAATGCGAAATCTTTTGAATCCCAAGGCTTCAGCCTTGTCATAGACGAAGATTACCTGACGGAAAACCTGTTGGTTGAGAAAGTACATGAACTCTATTTTACCAGACAGACCTATGTGGAAGCCATGGGGCGGAGCAGCCAGCTTGGCTCCATCCGCACCATCACGGATTTGTTGGAAAACACCGTAAACCAAAAAAACTAAAATCCGGCTTATATCTCCACCAGTTCGTATTCCCCGTTTCCGATTCCGATTTTCACCGCATGTTCGATGGAAGACTTCCAGTTGGTCTGCGGTGCGGAATCCATGAAATGGTCATGATGTACGTGGGGCATACGCTCCAACTGGCTGTTCGCAACTACCGGCTGTTTATTTACGGCATCCGCACAGGCAAGATCCAATGCCACCGGATCAAAGGAAGCGAACATGCCCACATCCGGCACGATCGGGATATCGTTTTCTGCATGGCAGTCACAGTTCGGCGTTACATCCACCACAAGACTGATATGGAAATGCGGGCGTCCTGCCAGCACCGCTTTGCTGTACTCCGCAATTTTCCGGTTCAGGATATCATTGGATTCATCCCCTGCCGGTTCCACCGCATCCATTGGGCATACGCCGATACAGCGCCCGCAGCCTACGCACTTATCATGGTCGATGGCTGCTTTTTTATCCGTAATGGACGGCGCGTCATGGGCGCAGATTTGGATACAGCGTCCGCAGCCGATGCACGCTTCTTTGTTCACGGAAGGTTTTCCCGCGCTGTGCATCTCCATTTTCCCCGCCCTGGAACCGCATCCCATTCCGATATTCTTAAGCGCCCCTCCGAAACCCGTGGCCTCATGCCCTTTGAAATGATTCAGGGTAATAAATACGTCCGCATCCATAACCGCACGTCCGATTTTCGCTTCTTTTACGTATTCTCCGCCTTCCACCGGTACAAGCACCTCATCCGTACCCTTTAACCCGTCGGCAATGATGACATGGCATCCCGTGGAAAAAGGGGAAAAACCGTTTTGGTACGCCGCATCCATATGATCCAGCGCATTTTTCCTTCCGCCCACATACAGGGTATTGCAGTCCGTAAGAAACGGTTTGCCGCCCAGTTCCTTAATGACCTTTACCACAACAGCCGCATAATTCGGACGCAGATATGCCAAATTTCCCGGCTCCCCGAAATGAATTTTAATTGCGGCGTATTTTTTCGTAAAATCAATCTCGCCGATGCCCGCCGTTTTTATCAGACGTTCCAGCTTTTGCGGGAGGTTCTCATGAAACGATGTCCTCATGTTTGTGTAATATACTTTTGATTTTGCCATAATGATACCCATGCCTTTCCGCAGCCTGCGTCGGAAAACCGCAGACAACATTCCGATTTTTTATACCGTCCCCATCCATTCTTTCCCTAAACCCATATGTACCGTTACCTGCCCGTCACCCGCATCCTGTCCTTCCGTCCCTAACCGCACAACGATTAGTTTCCGGTAAAGAAAGGGATGCATGTTTTCATTAAAAATCCCTTCATCCCCTACATGGCAGTTTCCGTCCGTAAACAGAAAAACCAGTTTGGAACGCGCATAAAACTTCTTCAAATCCCCTGCCAGGAGTTCCAGCCTCTTATTTTCCTTCCTGCACCGGTATCCGTCAAAGCATCTTCCCATCTGCAAAAGGGGGATGGAAGACACTTCTTTTTCCAGGTTTCCGTCCCCTTTCCAACATATGGTATTCAGCCTGACATTACGGAATATCTCACTGTGGGATTTTAATAATGCCGCCGTATCCTTTCCCACCCGGCGCACACAGTCTTCGGAAAGATTGCAGTCAAATACCGCCGCCATTTCCAATATGCCGCCCTGGTAATTGCCGGTCACATGAAGCACCTTTTCCACGGCATTTTTTATCTGCATTCTCTCCACGGCATGAAACGCCATGACGATTTCACCTCCGGCTTCCGATTTTTTCTGCATTTCCAACGGTTTTTTCCATTATACCTTATTCCTCCATGGGGAACAATAGTTTCCACGGGATTTTTCCAACGCCCCAAAAATTACCCTTTCAATCATATCCACCGCGCGCTCGTTTTCCGACTGGCATTGCGCAATTACCTTTTCGTCCCCTTCCTGCGCCGCTGCCGACGTATCCGCCCCCAACTGTACAAAGCAGACATAGCAGTCAATGACTTCAATCCGCGATGCCGCCACTTTTCCAAGCTCCTGGGGACGTTCCTTATATTTTATCATCAGGGCGTCACGGTATTCGTTCAGCAAAGTTTCCACTTCCGTAAGACGCTCCGGCTTCGCCTTTACAATAACCATCATATCAATATCCGTTTCCACATTCTGTTTTTCCGCCAAATACTCCTCATAAAGACCGCTCCCGATTCCCGTCTCCGTCTCAAACTCCTCTTCGGTCAGTAATTTATCCGGCCAGTAATGCTCCCCGAGAACCCCCGACACTTCTTTCCGGATCATGTCCATCATGATATAACCGCTGCCGGACGTCTGCCGGATGTCCGCCTTCCCCTCCGCATCCCGTCTGACATTTTCCACGCTGTTCGTATTGGAATCCGACACCTCCCCTTCCCCGCATCCGGTCAGCATCGGCGCGGAGAACAGCCATATTGCCAACGTTAAAATTAAGGTTACCGTTAATGTACGCATCTCCATTATCTCCTCCTTTTTTCCGTATTATCATTATTTCCCAATTTACTGAATTCATGTATTTTGATTTTTGATATCGTATAGCGCGTAACAGTTCAGCCTGAGTGTTGGGGGGCGGACGCCCGCACGTGGGTTTTTTTAGTGGCCGTCAGCAGCGCAACTGCCTGTCCCGGTTTTCCGTG